>NZ_SIJL01000007.1 GCF_004307015.1 Thermus thermamylovorans | reverse complement strand
TTCAAGTCCCGTCTCCCGCTCCAAAAACCCCCCAGGGCAGCCCCCTGGGGGGTTTGTCTTTTTGTGCACGTTGCGGGGGGTGAAAGGGGATAGTATAGTCGGCAAGGGGGAAAGGATGAAGCTCCTAGACAACTACGGGCGCGTCCTCAAAGACCTGCGCATCTCCGTCACCCCCCGGTGCAACCTGCACTGCCTTTACTGCCATCCCCTGGGGCTGGAGATGGCCGAACCCCCAGGCACCCTCACGGTGCAGGAGGTGGACCACTTCCTCGAGGCCGCCTCTCTCCTCGGCCTCTCCGCCGTGCGCTTCACCGGCGGGGAGCCCTTGGTGCGCAAGGAGCTTCCCCAGATGATCGCAAGGGCCCGTGGCAAAGAGGGCATCGAGGACGTGGCCATCACCACCAACGGCCTCCTCTTCGCCAAAAGGGCCAAGGAGCTGGTCCAGGCGGGCCTGAACCGGGTGAACATCTCCCTGGATGCCATCACCCCCGAGGTCTTCACCCGCATCACCCGGGGCGGGAAGGTGGAACGGGTCCTCGAGGCCATAGAAACCGCCTTAGAGCTGGGCCTCCACCCGGTAAAGCTCAACGCCGTGGTCATCCGGGGCATGAACGAGGAGGAGGTGGTCCCCCTGGCCCGGCTCTCCCTGGAGCGCCCCCTGCACGTGCGCTACATCGAGTACATGCACCTGGACAACTCCGACCCCGAGGAGTACCGCCGCCGCTTCGTGCCCGGGAAGGAGATCCGGGCCCGCATCGAGGCGGTCTTTGGCCCCCTGGAACCCGTCCCCCATGACCCGAGCTCCCCGGCCCGGGTCTTCAAAATCCCAGGAGCCGCGGGGACACTGGGCTTTATCAACCCCGTGACCGAGCCCTTCTGCTCCAACTGCTCCCGGCTCCGCCTCACCTCGGATAAAAAGCTAAGGCCCTGCCTCCTCACCGACCTGGAGATGGACATCGCCTGGGCCTTCGCCGCGGAGGAGCCCGTGGAGGCCCTGGTGGACGCCATCCTCATCGCCACCAACCGCAAGCCCGCCTTTGGCAACACCCTGCCCACCTTGAGGCGGCGGGTCATGCTGGGGATCGGCGGATAGCCTGCAGGGTGGCGAAGACCACCAGGGAGCCCCCCACGAGCCCCAAAAGCCCGAGCCGCTCCCCCAGGAGCAGGAAGGCGAAGAGGGTGGCCCAAACCGGTTCCAAGGTGTAGAGGACGGCGGCCTGAGGGGCAGGCACGTACCGCTGGCCCCAGGTCTGGAGCCAGGTGGTGAGGGCGGTGGCCACCACCCCCAGGTAGAGGATGGCGCCCCAGGGGACGCCCTCCAGGCGGAGGCTCCCCTCGGCGAGGACCACGGGGAGGGCGAAGAGGGCCGTGCCGTACACCTGCACCGCGGTGAGGGGCAGGGAGGGGAAGCTCTTGGCGTGGACCTCGAGGCGCACGATGTAAAGGGCGTAGGTGAGAGCGGTGAGGAGGGTCCAGAGGTCCCCTACGTTGAAGGGGGGCTGGCGGGGGTCGTAGGAGAGGAAGCCCACCCCCAAGAAGGCCAGGAGGGCGGCCAGCCACACCGGCCCCACCCGCCTCCCCGCAAGGCCCAAGAGGAGGGGGACCAGGACCACGTTCAGGGCCGTGATGAAGGCGCTGCGGCTGGCCGTGGTGTACATGAGGCCGATGGCCTGGGAGGCGTAGCCCAGGAGAAGCCAGAAGGCCAGCTCCAGCCCCGGCCCCCAGACCCCCCGGGGCAGGCGACCGAGGAGGGGAAGGAAAAAGAGGGCCGCCACCAGGAAGCGCAGGAGCACCAGGAAGTTGGGGGAGATGGCCTCCACCGCCCCCTTGACCACCACGAAGGTGCTCCCCCAGATGAAGGTGAGGACGCTGAGGGCAAAAAGGCCCAGGGGGTAGCCGCGCATGGCCTAAAGTGTATAGCATGGTGCCGCCCCCCCAGGAGACGCGAAAGGCCATCCACGAGCGGCTCCTCGCCCAGCTTTCCCACCCCGATCCCGGCTACCAGGCCCTCCTGCAGGAGTACCCCTCCCGGGGAGGCAAGATGCTGCGGGGCCTCCTCACGGTCCAGGCGGCCCTGGCCCACGGGGCACCCTTGGAAGGGGCGCTTTTGGTGGCAACGGCGATGGAGCTTTTCCAGAACTGGGTCCTGATCCACGACGACATCGAGGACGCCTCCCTGGAGCGCCGCGGCAAGCCCACCCTCCACCGCCTCCACCCCATGCCCCTGGCCCTGAACGCCGGGGACGCCCTGCACGGGGAGATGTGGGGCCTCCTGTGGCGGGGCGTGCAGGAGGGGCTTCTGGAACCCGCCGTTCTGGGGGAGTTCTACGAGGTGGTGCGCCGCACCGCCTACGGGCAGCACCTGGACCTCCTCTGGACCCTTTCGGGCCGCCTGGACCTCACCCCCGGGGACTACCTCCGCATGGTGGAACACAAGGCCGCCTACTACACCGCCGTGGCCCCCCTGCGCCTGGGGGCCCTGCTGGCGGGCAGGGAGCCCCCGGCCCTTTACGAGGAGGCGGGGCTCAAGCTGGGGGTGGCCTTCCAGATCATGGACGATGTGCTCAACCTGGAGGGGGACGAGGCCTACGGCAAGGAGCGGGCGGGGGACCTCTATGAGGGCAAGCCCACCCTGATCCTCATCCGCTTCCTTCAGGGGGCGAGCCCCGAGGAGCGGGAGCGAACGGGGGCCCTCCTCCGCCTTCCCCGGGAGGCCAAGCCCGAGGAGGAGGTGCGCTGGCTTTGGGAGAGGCTTTTGGCCTCCGGTGCCTTGGCCTGGGCCAGGGAGGAGGCCAGGCGGCTCATGGAGGAGGGACGGGCCACCCTCTTCCCCCACCTGGAGGGCCTCCCCCACCCCGAGGCCGCCCGAGCCCTGCAATCCCTCCTCACCGCCCTGGTGGAGCGGCGGGCATAATGGGGCCATGCAGGGGGTGCGCTTCAGGGTCATCACCGCCAACGATCCCGACATCTTCCAAGAAAGGTTGGACCGCTTCGTCCAAGACCTTCCCGAGGACGTGGTGCTGGTGGAGGTCAAGTTCTCCGTGGCCGAGGGGCCCCCTCCCCTCTTCGCCGCCCTGGTGCAATACAAGGAAGTCCAGGCGTGGGGGGAGTAGGGGAATACCTCTTCTTCCTGGCCCTCCGGGGGGAGGCCCGGCGGGAGGAGGTGCGGGCCCGCTTTCCCCGCCTGGTGCCCCTCCTCCGCGCCCTGGCGGACGAGGTGGAGGTCCAGGGGGAAACCTTTCGCCTCCGGAAGCCCCTCCGCCTCTCCTGGTTCGCCCCCCTCTTCCGGGAAGGCTACTCCCCCCTCCTCCCCGAGCCGGAGGGAAGCCTGGCCCTGGAGAGGCTCCTCGAGGCCGCCCACCTTTCCGCGCAAGCGGGAGAGCCCCTGGTGGAAGGCGAGGGGCTCCTGCGGGCAGCCCGGGCCTTCCAGGAGGGAAGCCAGGCCCTCCTGGAGGGGGCCTTTCGGGAAGCTCTCCACCGCTACGGGAGGGGTCTGGGCCTCCTGGAGGGGGCGGGCCTCCCCTTCCCCGCCACCGGCCTGGCCCTCCTGGCCTTAGCCCAGGAGGGCTTCCGCCCCGGGGGCAAGGGGCGGGAAACGGCCCGGAAGGCCCTGGAACGGGCCAAGACCCCCTTCGCCCGCCGCCTCGCGGAGGGCCTTTTGGCGGAAGGGGCGCGGGACCTGGCCGCCTTGCTTGACAGGGCTTCCCGGAAGGCGTAGTATACCCTACCGGGGTCTGGTACCCCAAGGAGGTGCGCGATGGCGAACGTGAGAAACCTGCTTCCTGCTCTGCTTTTGTTCTTTGGCCTCGCCCTGGCCCAGGGCCAGCCCCAGATGATCCTGGTGACGGAAAGCCCCAAGCCCTTCGCCCAGACGGTGGAAGCCTTCAAGGCCGAGGTGAAGGCCGCGGGGTGGAGCATCCTCAACTACCACAACATGGCCGGGGTCCTGTCGGAAAAGGGGTACACCCTGCACCCGGTGCTCATCTTCGACGTCTGCTCCGGCCGCTACAGCGCCCGCATCCTGGCCAAGGACGAGCACCGCCCCGTCTCCGCCCTCATGCCCTGCCGGGTGAGCATCTACCAGACCTCCGACGGCAAGGTCTTCATCGCCCGGATGAACGCCGCCGCCTTCGCCCCCATGATGCCCAAGGAGGTGGCGGAGGTCATGGCCGCCTCCGCCCAGGAGATCGAGGCCATCATCGCCAAGGTGGTGGGCCGCTAGGCCTCCGCCCCTTCCCCGGCCCGGGGCCAGGCCCCGGGCCTCCCCTTGTGCCCTCCCCCCCTCTTTCCTCCCCCGAAGACGGGTAGAATGCCCCCCATGAGCGGGGGGCTTGAGCGTCTCTACCTGGCCCGCCCCCGGGGCTTCTGCGCCGGGGTGGTGATGGCCATCGAGGCGGTGGAGCGCTGGGCGGAGCTCCTGGAGGCGGAGGGAGAGCTCGTGGTCTACCACGAGATCGTCCACAACCGCTCCGTGGTGGAGCGCCTAAAGGCCAAGGGGGTCCACTTCGTGGAGGACCTGGAGGAGGTGGAAGCCCTTCGCCGGGAGCGGCGGCTTGCCAACACCCTGGTCTTCTCCGCCCACGGCCACCCCCCGGCGGTGCGCCGCCAGGCGGCGGCCATGGGCCTCAGCGTCCTGGACGCCACCTGCCCCCTGGTGACCAAGGTGCACACCGAGGCCCGGCGCTACGCCCAGGAAGGGTACTGGATCCTCCTCGTGGGGGACTCCGCGGACCACCAGGAGGTGAAGGGCACCCTGGGGGAGGCCCCGGAAAGGACCCTCCTGGTGGCGGTGCACACCCACGTGGGCAAAGACCCCCGCCTGGCCGATCCCCA
The DNA here is from genome assembly GCF_004307015.1 of Thermus thermamylovorans. Taxonomy (NCBI): domain Bacteria; kingdom Thermotogati; phylum Deinococcota; class Deinococci; order Thermales; family Thermaceae; genus Thermus; species Thermus thermamylovorans. The sequence goes on along the minus strand of NZ_SIJL01000007.1, from coordinate 111,230 downwards.
GAGGGTAGAGGTGCCGGACCCCGAGCGGGTGGTGGTCCTCACCCAGACCACCCTCAGCGTGGACGACACCCTGGCCACCATCGAGATCCTCAAAAGGCGCTTCCCCAAGCTGGTGGTGCCCAAAAGGAAGGACCTCTGCTACGCCACGCAAAACCGCCAGGAGGCGGTAAAGCGCCTTGCCCCCAAGGTGGACCTCTTCCTGGTCCTCACCAGCCCCCACTCCTCCAACGGCATGCGCCTTTTGGAGCTGGCCCAAAGCCTTACGGGCAGGGCCTACCGCCTGGAGACCGCCAAGGACCTCCGGGAGGAGTGGTTCCTCGGGGCCAGGAGCGCGGGCATCACCTCCGCCGCCAGCACCCCCGAGGACCTGGTGGAGGAGCTGGTGGCCCTCCTCAAGGCCAAAAACCCCGGGCTGGAGGTGGTGGAGGAGGGGGAGTGGGAGGCGATCGAGTTCCGGACGCCCCAGCGCAAAAGCCCCGAGGAGATCCTGCGGGAACTCCCCCTGGCCCCCGGGGGGTAGGAGGGGCCCCAGCCCGGACCCGGCCATGAAGGACCACCGCCTCTCCGTGGCCCCCATGGTGGACCGCACGGACCGCCACTTCCGTTTCCTGGTCCGCCAGATAAGCCGCAAGGTGCGGCTTTACTCGGAGATGACCGTGGACCAGGCGGTGCTGCGCGGGAACCGGGAGCGGCTCCTGGCCTTCCACCCCGAGGAACACCCCGTCGCCCTGCAGCTGGCGGGCTCGGACCCCAAGAGCCTGGCAGAGGCCGCCCGCATCGGGGAGGCCTTTGGCTACGACGAGGTGAACCTGAACCTGGGCTGCCCCTCGGAAAGGGCCCAGAGGGGAGGGTACGGCGCCTGCCTCCTCGGGGATCCCGGGCGGGTGGCGGAGATCCTAAGGGCCATGGCGGAGGCGGTGCGGGTGCCGGTCTCCGTGAAGCTGCGCCTGGGCCTCGAGGGCCGGGAAACCTACCCGGAGCTGGCGGGGATGGTGGAGCGCTTCGCCGAGGCGGGGGTGAGGGTCTTTATCGTCCATGCCCGAAGCGCCCTCCTCGGCCTCTCCACCCGGGCGAACCGGGAAATCCCTCCCCTGAGGCACGGCTGGGTGTACCGCCTAAAGGCGGACTTTCCCCAGCTGACCTTCGCCCTGAACGGGGGGGTGCGCACCCTGGAGGAGGCGTTGGCCCACCTCGGGCGGGTGGACGGGGTGATGCTGGGCCGGGCGGTGTACGAGGACCCCTTTGTCCTGGCGGAAGCGGACCGCCGGGTGTTCGGCCTGGACCGGCGGCCGACCCGCCTCCAGGTGGCCCGGCGGCTGCGGGCCTACCTGGAGGAGGAGGCCCTGAGGGGCACCCCCCCCTGGGCGGTCCTCCGGCACGCCCTCAACCTCTTCCGGGGCCAGCCCAAGGGGAGGCTCTGGCGGCGCCTCCTCGCCGAGGGGCGTTCCCTTACGGCCCTGGACCGGGCCCTAAGGGCGCTGGAGGACGAAGAAGTAAAGGAAGGCGGCCAGGAGGAAGACCCAGACCCAAAGGGGCACCCGCAGGCGGCGCTGGGGCCTGCCCGTGGCCGGGTCTAGGGGGGGCGGGGGGCGGAGCTTGAGGCGGTTGGCCCGCTTGAGGTGGGCCACCATCCGGTCCAGGTCCCCCTTCCGCTTGTAGAGGGCGGCCAGGTTCTCGTGGACCAGGGGCTCCTCGGGGGCCAGCCTCAGGGCCTGCTGGTAGAGCTCCAAGGCGGCCTCCAGCTCCCCCCGCTCCTGGTGGAGGTTGCCCAGGTTGGTGAGGGCCCGGTGGTGGCCGGGGTCCAGCTCCAGGGCCCTGCGGAAGCGGGCCTCGGCCTCCTCCCGCCTGCCCTCCCGCACCGCCCGCACCCCCAGGAGCACCTCCCTTTCGGCGGCGAAGAGGGGGTCCTTCAGGCCCTCGGGGGCTTCCTCCAGCTGGGCCAGGCCGGAGAGGAGCCGCTCCTTCAGGTCCCCGGAGAAGCCCTCCGCGTAGTCCCTGGCCCCCCCGTAGTCCCTGGAGCGCAGGAGGCGGAGAAAGTGGAGAAGCGCCTGGGCCTCGGGGTCGCCGGCCAGGGCGCGGGCCTCCAGGTCCTTGACCATCCCCCCCATCTTAACCCTGGGGGCCCGCCCCCTGACCGAGGGCCCACCGGTAGGCCTCCAGGTACCGGGGGGCGCTTCGCCTCCAGGAGAAGTCCCTCCCCATGCCCGCAAGGCCCAGCCCCTCCGCCCCCAGGCGAAAGAGGCGCAGGACGCCGTAGAGGAGGCCCTCGGGGTGGTAGCTCCGGAAGAGGACCCCCGTCTTCCCGTCCTCCACGGTGTCCCTAAGCCCCCCCACCGCCCGGGCCACGGGGGGGGTGCCGTAGCGCTGGGCGATCATCTGCACCAGGCCGCAGGGCTCGAAGCGGCTGGGGACTAAGAGGGCGTCCGCCCCCGCGTAGACCAGGCGGGCCAGGGTCTCGTCGTAGGCCTCCACGAAGCGCACCCGCCCGGGGTGGGCCGCCTCCGCCTCCCGGAAGGGCCGGGCCAGCCCCTCCTCCCCCACCCCCAGGACCAGGAGGCGGAAGCCCAGCTCCAGGAAATGGGGCAGGGCCTCCAGAACGAGGTCCAGGCCCTTCTGGGGGTCCAGGCGGCCCACGTAGGCGAGGAGGGGCGCGGCGAGCCCCGTGCGCCCCCAAAGGGCCTCCTTGGCCCGGGCCTTGCCCGAGGGGTCCTCCCGGGAGTAGGGGGCGGGGAGGTGGGGGTCCTGGGCCGGGTCGAAGGCCTCGAGGTCCAGGCCGTTCAGGATGCCGAAAAGCTTCCCGGCATGCCGGCGCAAGACCCCCTCCAGGCCCATGCCGAACTCGGGGGTCTTTATCTCCTCCGCGTAGGAGGGGCTCACCGTGGTCACGGCCCGGGCGAAGACGATCCCCGCCTTCATCAGGTTCACCCGGCCGTGGAACTCCAGGGCCTCCATGTGGAAAAGGCTCCAGGGAAGCCCCGTCCAGTGGAAGAAGAGGGCGGGTTCCACCAGGCCCTGGTGGGCCAGGTTGTGGATGGTGTAGACGGCGGGCACCTTGGCGGCGAGGGCCAGGAGGGCCGCGGTCCAGTCGTGGGCGTGGACCAGGTCAAACCCCAAGGCCACCTCCGCCGCCCCCAGGGTGAAGCGCAGGTAGCGCTCGGCGTCGTCGGGGTAGCCGTAGACCCGCTCCCGGTCGAAGCCCTCCACCCCGAGGAGGAGAAAGCGCACCCCCCCCTCCACCCGCTCCCCCAGGGAGGCCCGCACCTCCCGGCCGGCGAAGCGGTAGGCCACCTCCCCCACCCCCCGGGCGGGAAGGCCCCGGTGCCAGGGGAGGAGGACGGCGGCCTCCACCCCGAGGGGCCTGAGGGCCTTGGGCAGGGCCCCCACCACATCCGCAAGCCCCCCCACCTTCACCAGGGGAAAGGCCTCGGGGGCCACCAGGAGGACGCGCACGGGGCCCATGTTACCCCCTTGGGCGGGAAAGGTGGTATCCTCACCCTTGCCGTGACCGACCTCTCCTCCTACCTCAAGCGGGCCCGGGGGGGGCGGGTGGTGCGGACCGGCTTCCTGGACCTCGAGGCCCAAGCCCTTCTGGAGGAGGCGGCCCGGGCCGAGGGGCTTAGGGTGGCCTTCTTCGGGGGCTTCCCCCTGGCGGAGCGGAAGGTGGCCGTGCTCCACCCGCCGGAGGTCCCTTCTGTGCACGACCCGGTGGAGGTGGCCTTCCTGGAGCGGGAGCCCCCGGACCTGGGGGAGGCCCTGGGGGATGTGGAGGAGTGGGAAGGGGGCTATCTGGTGGCCCTCCTGCCCCAGGGGAGGAAGGCCCTGCAGGAGGCGGGCCTCCTCCTCCTGCCCCCCCCGGAAGGGGCCTTGCGGGCCAGGGGCGAGCGGGTGCGCACCCTGGTGGTGCCCTCCCTAAGGGTGGACGCGGTGGGGGCCAAGGGCTTCGGCGTCTCCCGCACCTACTTCGCCCAGGGGGTGAGGGCGGGGAAGGTGCGCCTGAGGGGCAGGCCCGCCTCCCCCAAGGACGAGATGGCCCCGGGGGACACCCTCCTGGCGGAGGGCCTGGGGAGCCTGAGGCTTTTGGAGGTGCTTGGCGAAACAAGGCGGGGCAACTATAAAATCAAGGTGGAGGTGACGCGCTAAGGGCCAAGGGACTGGGCGGAATGGGCTTGACGGGACCGGGGTTAGCCCTATAGGCTAAGGTTTGTGCTCTTTGGTCGGGCCAAGGGAGCACGGTAAGAGCCAGCCGCCGCGGGAAGGCAGCCTCCCCGCGGAAGAACCCTGTTAGCTTACCTCGGGCGGCCCGCTTCCCCCTTTGAGGTGGCGCATGGAGATCAAGCGGTTCGGTCGCATCCGAGAGGTCATCCCCCTTCCCCCCCTGACGGAAATCCAGGTGGACTCCTACAGGAAGGCCCTGCAGGCGGACGTTCCCCCAGATAAGCGGGAGAACGTGGGCATCCAGGCGGCCTTCAAGGAAACCTTCCCCGTGGAGGAGGGGGACAAGGGCAAGGGCGGCCTGGTGCTGGACTTCCTGGAGTACCGCCTGGGGGAGCCCCCCTTCTCCCAGGACGAGTGCCGGGAGAAGGACCTGACCTACCAGGCTCCCCTCTATGCCCGGCTCCAGCTCATCCACAAGGACACCGGCCTCATCAAGGAGGACGAGGTCTTCCTGGGGCACCTCCCCCTCATGACCGAGGACGGCTCCTTCATCGTGAACGGGGCCGACCGGGTGATCGTCTCCCAGATCCACCGCTCCCCGGGGGTCTACTTCACCCCCGACCCGGCCCGCCTGGGGCGGTACGTGGCCAGCATCATCCCCCTGCCCAAAAGGGGCCCCTGGATCGACCTGGAGGTGGAGCCGAACGGCACCGTCTCCATGAAGGTCAACAAGCGCAAGTTCCCCCTCATCCTCCTCCTCCGGGTCCTGGGCTACGACGCCGAGACCCTCTCCCGGGAGCTCGGGGCCTACGGCGACCTGGTGGGGGGCCTTCTGGACGAGGGGGTGCTGGCCATGCGGCCCGAGGAAGCTCTGGTGCGCCTCTTCACCCTCCTGCGCCCCGGGGACCCGCCCAAGAAGGACAAGGCCCTGGCCTACCTCTTCGGCCTCCTGGCCGACCCCAAGCGCTACGACCTGGGGGAGGCGGGCCGGTACAAGGCGGAGGAGAAGCTGGGGGTGGCCCTCCAGGGGCGCACCCTGGTGCGCTTTGAGGAGGGCGAGTTCAAGGACGCGGTCTTCCTGCCCACCCTGCGCTACCTCTTCGCCCTCACCGCCGGGGTGCCGGGCCACGAGGCGGACGACATCGACCATCTGGGCAACCGCCGCATCCGCACCGTGGGGGAGCTCATGGCCGACCAGTTCCGCGTGGGCCTGAGCCGCCTGGCCCGGGGGGTGCGGGAGCGGATGGTCATGGGGTCCTCCGACACCCTCACCCCGGCCAAGCTGGTGAACAACCGGCCCCTGGAGGCGGCCATCCGGGAGTTCTTCGGCCGCAGCCAGCTCTCCCAGTTCAAGGACGAGACCAACCCCCTCTCCTCCCTGCGCCACAAGCGCCGCATCTCCGCCCTGGGCCCCGGGGGCCTCACCCGGGAGCGGGCGGGGTTCGACGTGCGCGACGTGCACCGCACCCACTACGGGCGCATCTGCCCGGTGGAGACCCCGGAAGGGGCCAACATCGGCCTCATCACCTCCCTGGCCGCCTACGCCCGGGTGGACGAGCTGGGCTTCATCCGCACCCCCTACCGCCGGGTGCGGGATGGGGTGGTGACGGAGGAGGTGGTCTACATGACCGCCACCGAGGAGGACCGCTACACCATCGCCCAGGCCAACACCCCCCTGGAGGGGGACCGCATCGCCACCGACCGGGTGGTGGCCAGGCGCCGGGGAGAACCGGTGATCGTGGGCCCGGAGGAGGTGGAGTTCATGGACGTAAGCCCCAAGCAGGTCTTCTCCGTGAACACCAACCTCATCCCCTTCCTGGAGCACGACGACGCCAACCGGGCCCTCATGGGCTCCAACATGCAGACCCAGGCGGTGCCCCTCGTCCGGGCCCAGGCCCCGGTGGTGATGACGGGCCTCGAGGAGCGGGTGGTGCGGGACTCCCTGGCCGCGGTCTACGCGGAGGAGGACGGGGAGGTGGTGGCGGTGGACGGCCGCCGCATCGCGGTGCGCTACGCGGATGGCCGCCTGGTGGAGCACACCCTGCGCCGCTTCGTGCGCTCCAACCAGGGCACCGCCCTGGACCAGCGCCCCCGGGTGGACGTGGGGCAGCGGGTCAGGAAGGGCGACCTCCTGGCGGACGGCCCCGCCTCCGAGGGGGGCTTTTTGGCCCTGGGACAGAACGTCCTGGTGGCCATCATGCCCTTTGACGGCTACAACTTCGAGGACGCCATCGTCATCAGCGAGGAGCTCCTCCGGCGGGACTACTACACCTCCATCCACATCGAGCGCTACGAGATCGAGGCCCGGGACACCAAGCTGGGCCCCGAGCGCATCACCCGGGACATCCCCCACCTCTCCGAGGCGGCCCTGCGGGACCTGGACGAGGAAGGGGTGGTGCGCATCGGGGCCGAGGTGAAGCCCGGGGACATCCTGGTGGGCCGCACCAGCTTCAAGGGCGAGCAGGAGCCTTCCCCCGAGGAGCGCCTCCTGCGCTCCATCTTCGGGGAGAAGGCCCGGGACGTGAAGGACACCTCCCTAAGGGTGCCTCCAGGGGAAGGGGGGATCGTGGTGGGCACCCTGCGCCTGCGGCGGGGCGACCCCGGGGTGGAGCTCAAGCCCGGGGTGCGGGAGGTGGTGCGGGTCTTCGTGGCCCAAAAGCGCAAGCTCCAGGTGGGGGATAAGCTGGCCAACCGCCACGGGAACAAGGGGGTGGTGGCCAAGATCCTCCCCGTGGAGGACATGCCCCACCTGCCCGATGGCACCCCGGTGGACATCCTCCTGAACCCCCTGGGCGTGCCCAGCCGCATGAACCTGGGCCAGATCCTGGAGACCCACCTGGGCCTGGCGGGCTTCTTCCTGGGGGAGCGCTACATCTCCCCGGTCTTCGATGGGGCCACCGAACCCGAGGTCAAGACCCTCCTGGAAGAGGCCTTCGACCTCTACTTCGGCCGGCGTAAGGAGGAGGGCTTCGGGGTGGACAAGCGGGAACGGGAGGTCCTGGCCCGGGCGGAGAAGCTGGGCCTGGTGAGCCCGGGCAAGAGCCCGGAGGAGCAGCTCAAGGAACTCTTCGTCCAGGGCAAGGTGGTCCTCTACGACGGCCGCTCCGGGGAGCCCCTGGAGGGCCCCATCGCCGTGGGGCAGATGTTCATCATGAAGCTCTACCACATGGTGGAGGACAAGATGCACGCCCGCTCCACCGGCCCCTACTCCCTCATCACCCAGCAGCCCCTGGGGGGCAAGGCCCAGTTCGGCGGGCAGCGCTTCGGGGAGATGGAGGTCTGGGCCCTCGAGGCCTACGGGGCCGCCCACACCCTGCAGGAGATGCTCACCCTCAAGTCCGACGACATCGAGGGCCGCAACGCCGCCTACGAGGCCATCATCAAGGGGGAGGACGTGCCCGAGCCCAGCGTACCGGAGTCCTTCCGGGTCTTGGTGAAGGAGCTTCAGGCCTTGGCCCTAGACGTGCAGACCCTGGACGAACGGGACAACCCCGTGGACATCTTCGAGGGCCTGGCGTCCAAGCGGTAGCACCCTCAGGCGAGTTGGAGGAAGGATGAAAAAGGAAGTCCGCAAGGTCCGCATCGCCCTGGCCTCCCCGGAGAAGATCCGTTCCTGGAGCTACGGGGAGGTGGAGAAGCCCGAGACCATCAACTACCGCACCCTGAAGCCCGAGCGGGACGGGCTTTTCGACGAGCGCATCTTCGGCCCCATCAAGGACTACGAGTGCGCCTGCGGCAAGTACAAGCGGCAGCGCTTTGAGGGCAAGGTGTGCGAGCGCTGCGGGGTGGAGGTCACCAAGAGCCTGGTGCGCCGCTACCGCATGGGCCACATCGAGCTGGCCACCCCCGCGGCCCACATCTGGTTCGTGAAGGACGTGCCCTCCAAGATCGGCACTCTCCTGGACCTCTCCGCCACCGAGCTGGAGCAGGTCCTCTACTTCAGCAAGTACATCGTCCTGGACCCCAAGGGGGCGGTGCTGGATGGGGTACCCGTACAGAAGCGCCAGCTCCTCACGGACGAGGAGTACCGGGGGCTCCGCTACGGCAAGCAGGAGACCTACCCCCTGCCCCCAGGGGCGGATGCCCTGGTCAAGGACGGGGAGGAGGTGGTGAAGGGGCAGGAGCTGGCCCCTGGGGTGACGAGCCGCATGGACGGGGTGGCCCTCTACCGCTTCCCCCGCCGGGTGCGGGTGGACTACCTGAGGAAGGAGCGGGCCGCCCTGCGCCTGCCCCTGGAGGCGTGGGTGGAGAAGGAGGGCTACAAGCCCGGGGAGGTCCTGGGGGAGCTTCCCGAGCCCTACCGCTTCCGGGCGGAGGAGGCGGGGGTGGCGGAGCTCAGGGAGCTTGAGGAGGGCCACCTCCTCCAGGTGCGCCAGGAGGAGGCGGTGGTGGCCCGCTACTTCCTGCCCGTGGGCCTCGCTCCCCTGGTGGCCCAGGGGGAGATCGTGGAGAAGGGGCAGCCCCTGGCGGAGGGCCGGGGCCTCCTGCGCCTGCCCCGCCACGTGACCGCCAAGGAGGTGGAGGCGGAGGAGGAGGGGGACACCGTCCACCTCACCCTCTTCCTGGAGTGGACCGAGCCCAAGGACTACCGGGTGGCCCCCCACATGAACGTGGTGGTGCCCGAAGGGGCCAGGGTGGCTCCTGGGGAAAAGATCGTGGCCGCCATCGACCCCGAGGAGGAGGTGATCGCCGAGGCCGAGGGGGTGGTCCACCTGCACGAGCCCGCCAGCATCGTGGTGATGAGGGCCCGCCTCTACCCCTTCGAGGACGACGTGGAGGTCACCACCGGGGACCGGGTGGCCCCGGGGGACGTGCTGGCGGATGGGGGCCGGGTCAAGAGCGAGATCTACGGCCGGGTGGAGGTGGACCTGGTCCGCAACGTGGTGCGGGTGGTGGAGTCCTACGACATCGACGCCCGCATGGGGGCGGAGGCCATCCAGGCCCTCCTCAAGGAGCTGGACCTGGAAAAGCTGGAGGCCGAGCTTCTGGAGGAGATGCGGCATCCCTCCCGGGCCCGGCGGGCCAAGGCAAGGAAGCGCCTGGAGGTGGTGCGGGCCTTCCTGGACTCCGGCAACCGCCCCGAGTGGATGGTGCTGGAGGCGGTGCCCGTGCTGCCCCCCGACCTCCGCCCCATGGTCCAGGTGGACGGGGGGCGGTTCGCCACCAGCGACCTCAACGACCTCTACCGCCGCCTCATCAACCGCAACAACCGCCTGAAGAAGCTCCTGGCCCAGGGGGCTCCGGAGATCATCATCCGCAACGAGAAGCGCATGCTCCAGGAGGCGGTGGACGCGGTGATCGACAACGGCCGCCGGGGGGCCCCCGTCACCAACCCCGGCTCCGAGCGGCCCCTCAGGAGCCTCACGGACATCCTCTCCGGCAAGCAGGGCCGCTTCCGGCAGAACCTCCTGGGCAAGCGGGTGGACTACTCGGGGCGGAGCGTCATTGTGGTGGGGCCCCAGCTCAAGCTCCACCAGTGCGGCCTGCCCAAGCGCATGGCCCTGGAGCTCTTCAAGCCCTTCCTCCTCAAGAAGATGGAGGAGAAGGGCATCGCCCCCAACGTGAAGGCCGCCCGGCGCATGCTGGAGCGCCAGCGGGACATCAAGGACGAGGTGTGGGACGCCCTGGAGGAGGTCATCCACGGCAAGGTGGTCCTCCTGAACCGGGCCCCCACCCTGCACCGCCTGGGGATCCAGGCCTTCCAGCCCGTCTTGGTGGAAGGGCAGTCCATCCAGCTTCACCCCCTGGTCTGCGAAGCCTTCAACGCCGACTTCGACGGGGACCAGATGGCGGTGCACGTGCCCCTCTCCTCCTTCGCCCAGGCGGAGGCCCGCATCCAGATGCTCTCCGCCCACAACCTCCTCTCCCCGGCCTCGGGAGAGCCCTTGGCCAAGCCCAGCCGGGACATCATCCTGGGGCTTTACTACATCACCCAGGTGCGCAAGGAGAAGAGGGGCGCGGGCAGGGAGTTCGCCACCCCGGAGGAGGCCCTCGCCGCCCACGAGCGGGGCGAGGTGGCCCTGAACGCCCCCATCCGGGTGGCCGGCCAGGAGACCAGCGTGGGCCGGCTCAAGTTCGTCTTCGCCAGCCCCGACGAAGCGCTTTTGGCCGTGGCCCACGGGCTTCTGGACCTGCAGGACGCGGTCACCGTGCGCTACCTGGGCCGGCGCCTGGAGACGAGCCCGGGCCGGGTCCTCTTCGCCCGCATCGTGGGCGAGGCGGTGGGGGATGAAAAGGTGGCCCAGGAGCTTCTCCAGATGGACGTGCCCCAGGAGAAGAACTCCCTCAAGGACCTGGTCTACCAGTCCTTCCTGCGCCTGGGGATTGAGAAGACGGCAAGGCTCCTGGACGCCCTCAAGCACTACGGCTTTACCCTTTCCACCACCAGCGGCATCACCATCGGCATCGACGACGCGGTGATCCCCGCGGAGAAGCAGAAGTATCTGGAGGAGGCCGACCGCAAGCTCCTGCAGATCGAGCAGGCCTACGAGATGGGCTTCCTCACCGACCGGGAGCGCTACGACCAGGTGATCCAGCTCTGGACGGAGACCACGGAAAAGGTCACCCAGGCGGTTTTCAAGAACTTCGAGGAGAACTACCCCTTCAACCCCCTTTACGTGATGGCCCAGTCCGGGGCCCGGGGTAACCCCCAGCAGATCCGCCAGCTTTGTGGCATGCGGGGCCTCATGCAGAAGCCCTCGGGGGAGACCTTCGAGGTGCCGGTACGCTCCTCCTTCCGGGAAGGCCTCACCGTGCTGGAGTACTTCATCTCCAGCCACGGGGCCCGGAAGGGTGGGGCGGACACCGCGCTGCGCACCGCGGACTCCGGCTACCTCACCAGGAAGCTGGTGGACGTGGCCCACGAGATCGTGGTGCGGGAGGCGGACTGCGGCACCACCAACTTCATCTCCATCCCCCTCTTCCAGCCCGACGAGGTGACCCGCTCCTTGCGCCTCAGGAAGCGCTCGGACATCGAGTCCGGCCTCTACGGCCGCGTCCTGGCCCGGGAGGTGGAGGTGCTGGGGCAGAAGCTGGAGGAGGGGCATTACCTCACCCTCGAGGACGTGGGGCTCCTCATCAAGGCGGCGGAGGCCGGGGAGATCCGGGAGGTGCCGGTGCGGAGCCCCCTCACCTGCCAGACCCGCTACGGGGTCTGCCAGAAGTGCTACGGCTACGACCTCTCCATGGCCCGGCCCGTCTCCATCGGCGAAGCGGTGGGGGTGGTGGCGGCGGAGTCCATCGGGGAGCCCGGCACCCAGCTCACCATGCGCACCTTCCACACGGGCGGGGTAGCGGTGGGCACGGACATCACCCAGGGCCTGCCCCGGGTGATCGAGCTCTTCGAGGCCCGCAGGCCCAAGGCCAAGGCGGTGATCTCCGAGATCGACGGGACGGTGCGCATCGAGGAGACGGAGGAGCGGCTTTCCGTCTTCGTGGAGTCCGAGGGCTTCGCCAAGGAGTACAAGCTGCCCAAGGACGCCCGCCTGGTGGTCAAGGACGGGGACTACGTGGAAGCGGGCCAGCCCCTCACCCGCGGGGCGGTGGACCCCCATCAGCTCCTGGAGGCCCGCGGCCCCGAGGCGGTGGAGCGCTACCTGGTGGACGAGATCCAGAAGGTCTACCGGGCCCAGGGGGTGAAGCTCCACGACAAGCACATCGAGATCGTGGTGCGGCAGATGCTCAAGTACGTGGAGGTCACCGACCCCGGGGACAGCCGCCTCCTGGAGGGCCAGGTCCTGGAGCGGTGGGACGTGGAGGCCCTGAACGAGCGGCTCATCGCCGAGGGCAAGACCCCGGTGGCCTGGAAACCCCTCCTCATGGGGGTCACCAAGAGCGCCCTTTCCACCAAGAGCTGGCTCTCCGCCGCCAGCTTCCAGAACACCACCCACGTGCTCACCGAGGCGGCCATCGCCGGGAAGAAGGACGAGCTCATCGGCCTTAAGGAGAACGTCATCCTGGGCCGCCTGATCCCCGCGGGCACGGGCTCGGACTTCGTGCGCTTCACCCAGGTGGTGGACCGGAGGACCCTGAAGGCCATCGAGGAGGCCCGGAAGGAGGCGGTGGAGGCCAAGGAGAAGGAGCCGGCCCTCCGCCGCCCCTTGCGCCGGGAGCAGCCCGGGAAGCAGGCCTGAGATCACCCCACGCGGGCAAAGCCCGCGTGGGGGCCCCGGCAAGGATACCCTGCTCCGGCGTGCGCCGGGGCGGGGATCCCGGTGGTTTCAGGATGTGGCCCGGTGCGGGGCCTTTGAGGGGTAGCCCCATTCCTTCCCCCCGGGCCATAATGGGCCCATGCGGGCGCGGCTCTACACCGCCTTCCGCCAGGTGGGGGAGGACCTCTTCGCCCAAAGGCTCATCTCCGCCACCGCGGGCAACTTTTCCGCGCGCACCAAGGAGGGCTTCCTCATCACCCGAAGCGGGGTGCAGAAGGCCCGCCTGACCCCCGAGGACCTGGTGGAGGTGCCCCTCGAGGGTCCCTTTCCGGAAGGGGCCAGCGTGGAGAGCGTGATCCACCGGGAGGTCTACCTGAAGACCCCCGCCCGGGCCATCGTCCACGCCCATCCCCGGGTGGCGGTGGCCCTCTCCTTCCATCTGGAGCGCCTGGTGCCCGTGGACCTCGAGGGCCAGTACTACCTGAAAGAGGTGCCGGTGCTCGCTCCCAGGACCCTCTCCGCCACCGAGGAAGCCGCCTTTGCCGTGGCTGAGGCCCTCAAGGCGCACCGGGCCTGCCTCCTCCGGGGCCACGGGGCCTTCGCCATAGGCCTTAAGGAGAGGCCCGAGGAGGCCCTTCTGGAAGCCTACAGCCTCCTCACCACCCTGGAGGAGAGCGCGGAGATTCTTCTGTACCATCGCCTTTGGGGGAAGGGATGAGGGTGCTTTTTGTGGAAGGGAAAGATCGGGAGGCCCTCCAGGCCCTGGCCCGAGAACTCCCCCACCCTTACTGGCTCCTGCAGGGGGAAGGGGTGTGGCTGCTGGAGGTCTTCGGGACGGGGGAGGAGGCGGAGGTGAGGGCCCGGGCCCTGCCGGGCCTTAGGGTTTGGGCTTTCACCCTCGAGGATGGGGTAGTCTATAGGGGATGCGGGAAGAAATCGGCTACATCCCCGTAGGGGAGGCGGAGCTCTACGTGGAGGACGTGGGGGATCCCCGCGCCCCCACCCTCCTCGTCCTCCACGGGGGGCCCGGGGGCAACGCCTACGCCCTGCGGGAGGGCCTGGAGGAGTACCTGGAGGGCTTCCGGGTGGTCTACTTCGACCAGCGGGGCTCGGGGCGGAGCCTGGAGCTCCCCCAAGACCCCCGGCTCTTCACCGTGGACGCCCTGGTGGAGGACACCTTGGGCCTGGCCGAGGCCCTGGGGGTGGAGCGCTTCGGCCTCCTGGCCCACGGCTTCGGGGCCATCGTGGCCCTGGAGCTCCTCCGCCGCTACCCCGAGGCCGAGGGGGCGGTCCTCCTCGCCCCCTGGGTGAGCCTCCCCTGGCTCGCCCGGAGGCTGGCGGAGGCCGCGGGGCTCGCGCCCCTTCCCGACCCGGAGGAAAACCTAAAGGCCGCCCTGGAGCGGGCCGAGGCCAAGCTCCTCTTCGACCGGCTCACGTTCCCCACCCCCCACGGGCGCCTTCAGTACGAGTGGGTGGCCGAGGGCTCGGGCATCCTGGGCCCCGACACCCCGGCCCGGGCTTTCCTGCAAAACGGCCTCTGGCGGCTGGACTACACCCCCTACCTCTCCCCAAGCCGCAAGCCGGTGGCCGTGGTGGTGGGGGAACGGGACGGCACCAGCTACCCCTACGCGGAGGAGGTAGCCGCCCGCCTTGGGGCCCCCATTCACGTGGTGCCGGAGGCGGGACACTACCCCTGGATCGACCAGCCGGAGGCCTTTGGGGAAGCTCTGACCGCTTCCCTGAGGGCCCTCCTGGCCCGGAAGGCCTAGGTGCTAGACTGGGGATGTCACCGGGGGTGCCCCACCAGGGGCTGAGAGATACCCTTGGAACCTGATCCGGGTAATGCCGGCGTAGGGAAGGTGACCGAGGCCCCTCCCGGTGACAAGGAGGGGTTTTATGTTGCGAGCCTTTGCCCTTGCGGTTTTTTTGGCTTTGGCCTTTGCCCAGGAGATCGCTGTTCTCACCCACGGGAGCTTCTCCCTGGACAAGAACCTGATGGCCCAGTTTGAGCGGGAGACGGGCCTAAGGCTCCGCTTCCTCAAAGGGGGGGACGCGGGGGAGACCCTGAACCGGGCCATCCTCACCAAGGGGGCCCCCATCGCCGACGTGATCTACGGCTTCGACAACACCTTCCTTTCCCGGGCCCTGGAGGCGGACATCCTCTTGCCCTACCGGAGCCCCGAGATCCGGAACCTGAAGGCCACCTTGCTCCTGGACCCCAGCTTTCGCGCCCTTCCCGTGGACTACGGCTGGGTGAGCCTGAACCACGACCGGGCCTACTTCAAGGACCGCCCCCTGCCCAAGGCCCCCGCGGACCTCACCCGCCCCGAGTACGCCCGGCTCCTGGTGGTGCAAAACCCCGCCACCAGCTCCCCGGGGCTTTCCTTCCTCATGGCCACCGTGGCCCGCTTCGGCGAGGACGGGTACCTGGACTTCTGGGCCAGGCTCCGCGACGGGGGCGTGCGGGTGGCCAAGGGCTGGAGCGAGGCCTACTACACCCACTTCACCCTCTACAAGGGGGATCGGCCCCTGGTGGTCTCCTACACCACGAGCCCCGCGGCGGAGGTCTACTACTCCGAGGGCAAGTACCAGGAACCCCCCACGGGGAACCTTTTCCCGGAACTCGCCTTCTTCCAGGTGGAGTTCGTGGGCATCCTGAAGGGGACCAAGAATCTGGAAGGGGCCAAGAGGGTAGTGGACTGGCTCCTCTCCAAGCCCGTGCAGGAGAACATCCCCACGGAGATGTGGATGTACCCGGCCCGCCGGGACGCTGCCTTGCCCCCGGTGTTCCGCTTCGCTCCTGAGCCCTTGGGCAGCGTGCGCCTGGACCCCAGGGCCATGGCCCAGAACCGGGAGCGCTGGATCGAGGAGTGGACCAAGGTGGTCCTCCAGGGGCAAAGCCCCGAGGCGGTGCGCCGTGGGCGGCGGTGAGGCTGCCCAGGGCCTCCTCCGGCCAGGCGAGGGGGTATAAAGGGGCGTGGCCAGGCTCGCGGGGCTTTTCGTCCTCCTCTTCCTGGGCCTCGCGCTCTTCTACCCCCTCGGGCGCATCCTGGCCCTGGGGGTGGGGGAGGGGTTCGCTCAAACCCTAGCGAACCCCTACTACTGGGAACGCTACCTCTGGAGCCTGGAGTATGGGCTCCTTTCCGCCTTCCTGACCCTTTCCCTGGCCCTCCCCCTGGCCTTTCTCTTCCGCAGGCAGTTTCCCCTTAGGGAGGTCTTCCTTGCCCTCTCCATCCTCCCCTTTGTCCTCCCCACACCGGTGGTGGCCCTGGGGTTTTTGGCCCTCCTCGGCCCCCGCGGACTTCTGGGAGTGGACCTCTACGGCACCAAGGCCCTTCTCCTCCTAGCAGCGGTCTTTTACAACCTGGGGCTGGCCCTGCGTATCCTCCTTCCCGTGGCGGTGCACCTGGCAGAGCCCATGCGGGCGGCAAGAGTCCTGGGGGCTACCCCTTTTCGGGCCTTTCTGCGGGTGGGACTTCCCCTGCTTCTTCCCACCTTAGGTTCAGCCGGACTGCTCGTCTTCCTTTACACCTTCTCCGCCTTCGGGGTGCCGCTTCTCTTAGGCGGGCCCCGCTATGCCACCCTCGAGGTGGAGGTCTACACCCTCCTGGCCCACCGCCTAGCCTTTTCCGAGGCCAGCGCCCTCATGCTCCTACAGATCCTGACCCTAAGCCTCGCCCTTCTCCTCTACCGGCAACTCCAGCCCCACCCTTTCGCCCCTGGGGGGCTTCTCTCCCCCCTCTCTTGGGCTTGGACCGTGGGGCTAGGGACCTTCTTCCTCCTGCTCTATGCTCCTCTTTGGGGCCTTCTCCTGCGAACCGAAACCGCCGCCCTGGTCTCCGCCTGGACCTCGGAGGAGTTCACGTCCCTTCCCCTAGCCCTCGGCAACAGCCTCCGCTTCACTGCCTTGGCCCTCCTCCTGGCCCTGCCCCTCGGGATAGCCTACGCGGCGGCTGCCCAGAAGAACCGCCTTCTGGACCTCCTAGGGCTTTTCCCCCTTATGGTGAGTCCGGTGGCGGTGGGCCTGGGCTACCTTCTCGCCTACCCTTCCTTCCGGGGTTCCTTAGGGCTCCTCCTCACGGCCTACGCCCTCCTGGCCTACCCCCTTTTGGCCCGGGCCCTGCTCCCCGCCCTAAAGGGCCTACCCCCAAGCCTCCTATGGGCAGCCCGGGTGCTGGGAGCCACCCCCTTCAGGGCCTTCTTCCGCGTCGAGCTTCCCTTGGTCTTTCCTGCCCTGCGCTCGGGGTTGGCTCTGGCCTTAGCCGCCATCTTGGGGGAGTTCGGGGCAACCTTAGTGCTTTGGCGGCCCGAATGGACCACCCTGACCCTGGCCATCCAAGAGCGCCTGGGAAGGCCGGGGGAGGTGCCCTTCAAGGAAGCCCTGGCCATCGCCGCCCTTCTCGCCCTCATCTCCGGGCTCCTCTTCTACCTCCTGGACCGGGGGCGGGGAAGGTGGGGCTAGGTCTGGCAACGGGGGCAGAAGTGGGTGCCCCGCCCCGCCACCACCGCCCGGGCCACCGGGTGGCCGCAGCGGGGGCAGGGGAGGCCTTTGCGGCCATAGACCGCATGCCGCTCCTGGAAGCTCCCGGGGAGGCCATCGGGCTGCTGGTAGGTGCGGTCCCCCAGGGTGCTCCCTCCCTGGGCCAGGGCCTCGGCGAGCACCTGACGGATGGTCGCGAAAAGCCTCCTGGCCTCTTCCTCCCCCACCTCCTTCCCCCGGCGCAAGGGGGAGAGGCCCGCCCGGAAGAGGGCCTCGTCCGCGTAGATGTTCCCCACCCCCGCGGCCAGGCGCTGGTCCAGGAGGAGGCTCTTAAGGGGCTTGGCGCTTCTCCTTAGGCCCTCCCAGAACTCCGGGAAGCGGAAGGCCGCGGAAAGGGGCTCGGGGCCCAGGCGGGAGAGGAGGGGGATCTCCCGGTGGTCCCCCGCCTTCACCACCCAGAGGCGCCCGAAGCGCCGGGGATCGTGGAAGAAGAGTTCTCCCCTGTCCAGGCGGAAGGCCACCCGGGCGTGGGGGGTCTCCCGCAGGCGGAAGCCCCCGGTCATGCCCAGGTGGACCACCATCTCCAGCCCGCCGGAAAGCCCCAGGAGGAGGAACTTCCCCCGCCGCCCCACCTCTTCCACCCTTTGCCCCAGGGCCCGCTCCGTGTGGCGGTAGCGCCTGGGGTCCTGGTGGCGGATTTCCAGGAAGCTCTGTCCCAGGAGGAGGGGCAGAAGGCGCCTCCGGGTGGTTTCCACCTCGGGGAGCTCAGGCACGGGGCCTCCTCCGGGCAAAGGCCCGGTAGAGCCTGGGCCCCAGGCCGAAGGCCCGTCCCAGGAGGAGGAGGGGGTAGAGGGGCCAGAGGAGGGGTAGCCTCCGGGCCAGGGCCAGGAGGGCCCGGTAGCCCCGGTGGACCCTCTCCCCTTCCAGGACGTGGAGTTCCTGGAGGAGGGCTTCCCGGTCCCAGCCCCGGGCTTCCTGCAGGGGCTCCACCCGGAGGGTCCCCCGCAGGTCCAAGGCCTTCACCGCCCGGCCCAAGGCCCGGCAGTAAGGGCACTCCCCGTCAATCAGTACCCGCATGGGCCTCCACCGGCACGGGCTGGCCCCTTTCGTTCACCGCCACGTAGGTGAGCTCCCCCCGGGTGGCCAGGACCCGGCCGTCCTCCTGGCCGAAGCCCTCCTTGTAGACCTCCACCTCCACGGTGAGGGAGGTGCGCCCCACCCGCACCACCCGGGCCACCACCTCCAGGAGGTCGCCGGTGCGGATGGGCACCTTGAACTCCACACTGCTCACCGCCACGGTGACCACGGGTTTCCTGGCCCTGCGGGCGGCGGCGTAGGAACCCACCTTGTCCATGAGGCCCAGCACAAAGCCGCCGAAGGCAGCCCCCAGGGGGTTGGTGTGCTCGGGGAAGACGAGCTCTAAGGTGCGCGCCTCCATACCTCTCCCAGGCTACCCCAGGAGAAGGTCGGTGAGGCGGGCCATCTCCCGGTCCTTCTCGGTGATGCCCCCCTGGCTGTGGGTCCACCACTCCACCGCCACCTGTCCCCACGCCACCGTGAGGCGGGGGTGGTGGTTCTCCCGTTCCGCCAGCTCCCCCACCCGGTTGGCGAAGGCCAAGGCCTCCTGGAAGTTCTTGAAGCGGAAAGCCTTGTAAAGGCGTTCCGGGTTTTGCCGCACCTCCCAGTCCATGCCCTCCAGGGTAAAGGAAACCCCCCGGGCCTTTCGTGCCCGGGGGCAGGTTTGGTTGCGGGGGCGGGATTTGAACCCGCGACCTTCGGGTTATGAGCCCGACGAGCTACCAGGCTGCTCCACCCCGCGTCGCCATCCCTAACTATAGCGGAGGGCCTAGGGCGTGTCAAGCACCTTGCCCGGGTTCAGGAGGCCCTCGGGGTCCAGGAGGGCCTTCAGTTTTCGCATCCAGTCCAAGGCGGACCCATGCTCCAGGGGGAGGTACCTCTTCTTCCTGAGGCCCACCCCGTGCTCGGCGGTGCAGGTACCCCCGAGGGCCAGGGCTTTTTGCACCAGGCGCTCGGCGTAGGCCTCCGCCTTGGGGTAGTCCTCCGGCAGGACGGGGACCAGGGTGTGGAAGTTCCCGTCCCCCACGTGGCCCAAGATGTTGCCGGTGAGGCCCATCTCCCGGAGGAGGCCCTGGGCATAGCGCACCATCTCGGGCAGGCGGGAAAGGGGCACGGCCACGTCGGTGATGGCAAAGCGGTGGCCGGGGAAGAGGTGGACCAGGGCCCAGTAGGCCTGGTGGCGGGCCTCCCACTGCCGCCTGCGCTCCTCCTCGGTCTTGGCAGCCTCCGCCTGCAAAGCCCCGGCTTCCCGCGTGAGCTCTAGGGCCAGGGCGCTTTCCGCCTCCAGGGCCTCCCTTGTGGAGGAGTGGAACTCCAGGAAGAGGGCGGGGCGCTCGGGGAAACCGGTCCCCAGGTGGCGGTTTAAGGCCTTTAGGGCGAGCTCGTCCAATAGCTCCAGCCGGGCCACGGGAAGCCCGCTGGCCATCACCCGGTAGCTGGCCCAAGCCGCCGCCTCCACCCCGGGGAAGAAGACCCTTAAGGTGTGCACGTGCTCGGGGAGGGGGTGGAGGCGCAGGGTGAGGCGGGTGATGACCCCCAGGGTGCCCTCCGAGCCGATGAAGAGGTCCTTGAGGTCGTAGCCGGCGCTGGTCTTGCGCACGGGCCGCCCCAGCTCCAGGACCTCCCCCCCGGCCAAGACTACCTGCAGGGCGAGGACGTTTTGCCGCATCCCCCCGTAGCGCACCGTGGTGGTGCCGCTGGCGTTGGTGGCGGCCATGCCGCCTAAGGTGGCGTCCGCCCCCGGGTCCACGGGGAAGAAGAGGCCCGTGCCCTTCAGGGCCTCGTTCAGGGCCTTGCGGGTGAGGCCGGGTTCCACCACGCAGAGGAAGTCCTCGGGCCGGACCTCCAGGAGGCGGTTCATGCGGGCGAGGTCCAGGCTGATGGCCTCCCCCAGGGGGAGGAGGTGGCCCTCGAGGCTGGTCCCCGCCCCGAAGGGGATGACCGCCACCCGGTGCTCCCGGGCCCAGAGGAGGGCCTTCTGCACGTCCCCCACCCCCTCGGGGTAGACCACCGCCAGCACCTCCCCCTCCTCCGGGTAGCCCTCGTCCCGCCCGTGGCGGCGGCGCTCGGAGGGGGAGGTGTCCACCCTCCCGGGGAGGAGGTGCCTCAGGGCCTCCAGCCTTTCCATGGACCAAAGTTTAGTCCAGGGAGGGCCGGCGGCCAAAGGGAGCGCCTGCCGCCGAGGCGGGGCTCGTGGGGGATGGCGCTAGGCTTCCCCCTTCAGGATGGCCTCGATGCGCGCCAGGGCCTCCTTTGGCAGGTCCACCCCCGCGGCCCCCAGGCTCTCCCGGATCTGTTCCGGGTGGGTGGCCCCGGTGATGGCGCTGCTGATGCCGGGAAGCCGGAGGGTCCAGGCCAGGGCCAGCTGGGTGCGGGTCAGGCCCAGCCCGTCCGCCACCTCCTTGAGCCGCAACACCTTCCTGCGGTTCTCCTCCGTGAGGAAGCGCTCGCCGAACTGGGGGTAGCGGGCGAAGCGGCTATCCTCCGGGATGCCCCCGTCGTACCGCCCGGTGAGCATCCCCATGGCCAGGGGGCTCCAGACCACCAGGCCCAGGCCGAAGCGCTCCGCCTCGGGGAGGATCTCCCCCTCCACCCGCTCCCGGTAGAGCATGGAGTACTGGGGCTGCTCCACCACGGGCGGGTGGAGGCCGTTAGCCCTGGCGAAGGCCACCGCCTCGGCGATGCGGGCTGCGGGCCACTCCGAGGTGCCCCAGTAGAGGGCGTAGCCCCTTTCCACGAGGGTGTGCATGGCGTGGACGATCTCCTCCATGGGTACCTCGGGGTCGTAGCGGTGGGCGAAGAAGAGGTCCACGTAGTCGGTCTTCAGGCGCTTGAGGCTTTTGGTGATGCTCTCCAGGAGGTGCTTGCGGCTCAGGCCCCGGTCGTTCACGTCCTCGGACATGGGCCAGTAGGCCTTGGTGGAGAGGACCAGGGTGTGCCGGGGAAACTCCCTGAGCACCTCTCCCATGACCTCCTCCGCCAGGCCCTTGGCGTAGACGTCGGCGTTGTCGAAGAAGTTGACCCCGCCCTCGTAGGCGATCCGCACGATCTCCCGGACGGTCTCCTTGTCCTTCACCGCGTCCCCGAAGGTGACCCAGGCCCCCAGGGAGATCTCCGAGACCCTTAGGCCCCACTGGCCCAGCTTCCGGTAGCGCATGGCGCCCATGGCTACCGGAGTCTACCCCCTTGGCCCGGGGTTGACCAGCGGGTCAGCCCCCCTCCACCTCCAGCACCCCACCCGGGGCCTGAAAGCCGATGCGCTTGTGGGCGCCGTCGCAGAAGGGCTTGTTCCCCGAGGCCCCGCAGCGGCAGAGGAAGACCCGGGGCCGTTCCAGGACCTCTTCCTTCTCCCCCACCCGCACCCGGAAGCGCCCGCCCTCCACCCGGATGGGACCGTTCTCCAGGAACTCCAGCCGCATGCCCCCATGCTACGGGCTCGGCCGGAGGGGAAGGGAAGCCAGGGCACAGGCCGTGGTATACTCCCTCCCACCATGAAGCGTTTCCTGCGGGCCTTGGCCTGGCTCCTCGGCCTCGGCGCCCTGGCGGGAGCCCTGGCCTACGTCACCCTGCGGGCCTCCTTGCCCCAGGTGGAGGGGCGCATCCCCCTAAGGGGCCTTTCCGCCCCGGTGGAGGTGGCCCGGGACGGGCGGGGGGTGGTGCGGATCCGGGCCCAGACCCTCGAGGACCTCTTCTTCGCCCAGGGGTTCGTCCACGCCCAGGAAAGGCTCTGGCAGATGGAGTTCCAGCGGAGGGTGGGTCAGGGGCGGCTCGCGGAGGTCCTGGGGGAGGCAGCCCTTCCCCAGGACCGCTTCCTGCGCACCTGGGGCTTCTACCGGGCGGCGGAAAGCGCCTACGAGCGCCTCTACCCCGAGGAAAAGGCGGCGGTGGACGCCTACGTGGCCGGGGTGAACGCCTTCTTGGGGAGCAAAGCGCCCCTGCCCCCGGAGTTCCGCCTCCTCGGCTTCCGCCCCGAGCCCTGGACGGGGCCCGACGTCCTGGTCTGGGCCAAGATGATGAGCTTCGACCTTTCCGGGAACTGGGAGGAGGAGCTTCTCCGCCACCGCCTCCTCGCCCGGGGGATCAGCCCCGGGCGGCTTCTGGAGCTCTGGCCCCCCTACCCGGAGGACCTCCCCGCCCTCCTGGAGGCGGAGGACCTGCGCCTGGCCCTTTCCCGGGAGGAGGCCCCGGCGGCCCTCCTGCGGATGGCCCCGCCCCGCTTCCTGGAGGCCAGCAACAACTGGGCGGTCTCGGGAAGCCGCACCGTCACCGGCAAGCCCCTCCTGGCAAACGACCCCCACCTGGGCCTCCAGGCCCCCAGCCTCTGGTTCCTGATGGCCCTGGAGGCCCCCGGGTACCGGGTCATGGGGGCCACCCTGCCCGGGGTGCCCGGGGTGGTCATCGGCCGGAACGAGCGCATCGCCTGGGCGCTCACCAACGTGGGGGCGGATGTCCAGGACCTCTACCTCCTCGAGGACGTGGAGGGACAGGGGTACCGCCACCGGGGCCAGGTGGTGCCCTACCGGGTGCGGGAGGAGAGGATCCGGGTGCGGGGGGGCGGGGAGGTGGTCCTCCGGGTGCGGGAGACCCACTACGGCCCGGTGATCACCGACGCCCTGGAGGACCCCCCCAGGACCCCCATGGCCCTCCGCTGGGTGAGCCTGGACGAGGAGGACCACATCCTCTTGGCCTTTTTGGGGGTGAACCGGGCGCGAAACTGGCAGGAGTTCACGGACGCCCTAAGGCACTACTCCGCCCCCAGCCAGAACTTCCTCTACGCCGACGTGGAGGGCAACATCGGCCACATCGTCCCCGGGAGGTTCCCCGTCCGCCGCCCGGGGCACACGGGCACCGTGCCCGTGCCCGGGGACGGGGCGTGGGACTGGCAGGGCTACCGGGAGCCCGAGGCCTGGTTCCGGGCGCTGAACCCCGAGGAGGGCTTCCTCCTCACCGCCAACCACAAGGTGACCCCCGAGGGCTTCCCCTACCCCCTCACCTACGACTGGGCCGAGCCCTACCGGGCGGAGCGCATCCGCGAGCTCCTGCTGGGCAAGGAGGGGCTTTCCCTGGAGGACATGAAGGCCATCCAGCTGGACCAGAAGAGCCTCCTCTTCCGGGACTTCCGCCCCGTGCTGGAACTCCTCACCCCCCTTTCCGAGAGGGGCCAGGCCTGGCGCGAAAGGCTCCTCGCCTGGGACGGCACCATGGGCAAGGACTCCCAGGAGGCCCTGGTCTTCGCCCTCTGGTACACCGAGCTCACCCGCCTGCCCGCCCGGGAGGTGGGGGAGGCCTTCTGGGACCGGCCCCGCTACCTGCTGAGGGCCCTCAGGGAGGGGGACCGGAACTGCGACCAGCCGGAGACGGGATACGAGGAGAGCTGCCTGGACTTCGCCGCCTTGGCCCTGGAAAGGGCCCTGGAGCGCCGGGGGCGGCTAGGGGCCTGGGGCCAGGCGCACCGGGCCACCTTTGCCCACCCCGTCCTCACCCACACCCCCTTAAGGCGCCTTGCGGACCGGGCGGTGCCCTTCGGGGGGGACCGGTACACGGTGAACGTGGGGCCCTTCGACCCCGAGACCCTCCGGATGACCCACGGGCCCAGCTACCGCCAGCTCGTGGACCTCGCGGACCCCGAGGCCTCCCGCTTCGTCCACCCCCTGGGCCAGGGGGGGCACTTCCTCTCCCCCCGCTACGCCGACCTCCTGCCCCTGTGGGCGGAGGGCGGGTACCTGCCCATGGCCTTCCGGGCCCCTAGGGAGCGGGTGCTCCTCCTGGAGCCCGGGCGCTAGCCCGCTCCACGTCCTCGGAGAGAGCGATCCTCTCCGGGCGGCCCTTGGCCAGGGTGGAGGCCAGGCTGGCCAGGCGGAGGAGGTCGTCGGCGGTGGCCCGGGGGTTGCCGGGCCGCCGCCTCCGCCGCCTTCCCCCGGAAACCCCCAGGGAGAGGCCCACCCGTACCCCCTCCACCACCAGGGGCGGGTCCAGGAGGGCTTGCAGGTGGGGCAGGAGGCCCTGGCGCAGCCGGGGGAAGAGGAGGGCGAACTCGTCCCCCCCGTAGCGGTAGGCCTCCCCCCGGTGGCGGCGGGCGAAGGCGGTGAACCTCTCGGCCACCGCCTGCAGCACCCGGTCGCCGAAGGTGTGGCCCAGGCGCTTGTTCAGCTTGCCGAAATCGTCCAGGTCCGCGAAGACCAGGGTGGGGTCCAGGCCCCGCCCCAGGCAGCGCTCCAGCCCGTCCCGCAGGAGGTCGGCCCGGGGCAGGCCCGTGAGGGGATCGAAGCGCTGGCCCAGGGCAAAGGCCAGGGTGCGCTTGGTGAGGAGGCCTAAAAGCCGCCCCTCCTTGACCACCAGAAGCCGCTCCACCCCCTTCTCCTCCATGAGGGCGCGGGCCTCGAGGAGGCTGGCCTCGGGGGAGATGCAGAGAGGAGGCCCTTTGAGCACGTCCTGGACCACCCGGTTGGGGTGGACCCCCCTTAGGTCCCGGCTGGTGATCACCCCCAGGAGGGCCCCGTCCAGGAGCACGGGCAGGCTGCCCACCCGGTGCCGGGCCATGAGGCGGGCGGCCTCGCGCACGCTGGCCCAGGGGTTCACGGTGACGGGGGCCTTGGTCATGATCTCCCGGACCCGGGCCATGGTTGGGGTCTATTCTAACCGGATGGTCCTCCCTGTGTGCAATACGATCTCCACCTGAGCCCGCACCACCTGGTCCTCCCCGAGGAGGGGCGCAAGCTCCTCCAGGAGAAGCTCCACCAGGGGCTCGGCAGCCAGGGCCTTGAGGAGGCTCTTGCGCACCAAAAGGGCCTCCACCGGGGCCCTCTGCACCCGCACCAGCTCGAACTGCCCCGGGGCCAGGCTTTCCGCCATGCGCTTGGCGGCCTCGGGGCCGATGGGGGCCTGGTGGCCGATGAGGAGGACGTCCCAAAGGGGCGGGATCTCGAAGGCCTGCCCGCTCAGGCGCAGCTCCAGCTGCCTCTTGGAAGGGGATTCGCGCCGCTTGGCCACGGGTCCATTCTAAAGGCCGCACAAGTCCCGGCGGCGCGGCCCCCGGCCCCTAGGAGGCCGTTTTCTCCTCCCCGTCCTCCAGCTGGCGGAAGCGCAGGAGGGCCTCCCGCACCCGCTCGTGCACCCAGTAGGCCCGCCGGGCGAAGAGGAGCTCGATGGCCTCGTCCGCCCGCTCCACCGCGTAGAGGTGGAACCTCCCCTCGGCCACCGCCTCCACCACCTCCCGGCGGAGGACCAGGTGGGGCAGGTTGGCCCGGGGGAGGACCACCCCCTGGGTGCCGGTGAGGCCCAGGGTCTGGCAGACCCGGAAGAACCCCTCCACCTTCTCCGCCACCCGGCCCACGGCCAGGACCCTCCCCGTCTGGTCGATGGCCCCGGTGACCGCCAGGTCCCGCCTCAGGGGCAGGCCGGCGATGGCCGAGAGGACCGCCAGGAGCTCGGCGAGCCCCGCCGAGTCCCCCTCGATGCCCCCGTAGCTCTGCTCGAAGACCAGGCTCACGGTGGCGGAAAGGGCCCCCACCTCCGCGTAGGCCCCCCGCAGGTACCCCGCCAGGGTTAGGACCGCCTTGTGGAAGACCTGACCCCCCAGGCCCACCTCCCGGTCGATGGAGAGGACCCCCTCCCGCCCGGGGCCCGCCTGGGCGGTGATGCGCACCGGCCGCCCCCGGGGCAGGGGGCCCTCCAGGACCACCAGGCCGTTCACCTCCCCCACCCCTTCCCCCCGGACCTCGAGGGCCACCACCCCCTCCTGGAGTTCCCGCAGGTAGAGCTCCTCCTCGAGGCCGAAGCGCTCCTCCCGCACCCGGACCGCCCGCTCCACCGTGGCCCGCTCCAGGGGGCTGCCCAGGACCAGGGCCTCCTTGGCCAGGTCCAGGAGGCGGTAGAGCCGGGCGTCCAGGCGGTCGCGGTGCCCTGCGAGCCGCCGGGCCTCATCGGCCAGGGCCGCCAGGCCCTCGGGGGTGAGGGCCACCCCCTGGGCCTGCAGGAACCCCCCGAGGTAGGCCACGTTCTCCTCGGTGTAGGGCACCTCCGGGCCAAACTCCACCCGGAAGGGGAAGAGCTCCAGAAACTCCTCGTCCTCCTCCAGGAAGGCGATCACCTCGGGCGGCCCCACCAGGAAGACCTGGGCCCGGAGGGGGGCGGGCTGGAGGCGGGGCCCCCGCACCTCGGGCCTGGGGGCCAGGGGTTCCACCTGGCCCGTGGCCAGGGACCGCTTCAGGAGGGGGTAGCTCCCCAGCTCCCAGACCCGGTGGGCCTCCAGGACCAGCACCCCTCCCGTGGCCCGGTGCAGGGCCCCGGGGCGCAGGAGGCCCAGGTGGGTGGCCAGGGCCCCCTCCCGCACCTCGTACTCCAGGTGGCCGAAGAGCCTCTCCGGGCTGGGGTTGGGTTCGTAGACCACCCGCTCCCCCCCCTCCACGAGGAGGTGGGGCAGGAGCCTCTGGGGCTCCACCTCCTCCTCCAGGGCCGCGACCCGCAGCAGGCTCTCCAGAAGCCAATCCAGGTAGCGCCCGGCCTCGGGGAAGCGGGCCTTGAGCTCCTGGGCCTTGGGGAGGAGGAAGCGCTCCGCGAAACCCCGCCTCAGGGCCGCCACCTCGGCCTCGGCTTTCTGCCGCACGTCCAGGTAGGCCAGGACCGCCTCCTCCAGCCTCGCGGAGAGCTCCGGGGGCAGGCGGCCCTGGCCCGCAAGCCGAAGGCCCCCTTCCCCCTCCTCCAAGGTAAAGCCCTGGGCCTGCGCCTCCCGGGAAAGCCCCTTGAGGAGCTCCTCCGCCTCCGTCTGGTGGCGGGCCTCCACCAGGCTCTTGGCGTAGAGGAAGCCCTGCTCCCGGAAAAGCCCCGGGGTGAACTCGGCGAGAAGGGCTTCCACCCCCTCGAGGAGGGCGCGACCCCGCCCCTGGGGGAGGAGGAGGGGGAAGGCCTCCTCCCCTAGGGGGAGGTAGACCAGCTCTTCCTTGGGAAAGGAGCGGCCTTGGAGGTACTCGAGGAAGCGCCTGCGCTTGCCCAGGCCGCTGGGGCCCACCAGATAGCCATGCCCCCCCTGGCGGAAGGCGGCCTCCAGGGCCCTCAGGGCCCGTTCCTGGCCGAAGAAGGCCGGGGCGGGCCTGGGGGCGACGGGGGGGGTGAACCAGTGGGGAGGGGGAACCCGCATCCCCCCCACTATACCCGGACCTTCGTCCCTCAGGCCTTGGGGTAGACTACGGGCAAAGGGGGCAGCGATGGTCAAGGTAGAGGTTCTGGCCATGATCCTAGCGGGAGGGCAGGGAAGCCGCCTCTACCCCCTCACCGCCAAGCGGGCCAAGCCCGCGGTGCCCTTCGGGGCCAAGTACCGCATCATCGACTTCGTCCTCAACAACTTCGTGAACTCCGGGATCTACGCCATCTACGTCCTCACCCAGTTCAAGGCCCAGTCCCTCACGGAGCACATCCAGCGCTACTGGCGCTTCGGGGCCTTTCTGGACGACCACTTCATCCTCCTGGTCCCCGCCCAGATGTACCGCTACGAGGAGCTCGGGCCCGTCTGGTACCGGGGCACCGCGGACGCCATCTACCAGAACCTCCACCTGGTGCACAACCACGCCCCCGCCGCGGTGGCCGTCTTCGGCGGGGACCACATCTTCAAGATGAACGTCCGCCACATGGTGGAGTACCACTACGAGAAGCGGGCGGACGTCACCATCGCCGCCTACCCGGTGCCCGTGGGGGAGGCCTCCCGCTTCGGCGTCCTGCAGGTGGACCCGGAGTGGCGCATCACCGAGTTTCAGGAAAAGCCCAAAGACCCCAACCCCATCCCGGGGAAGCCCCACCTGGCCCTGGCCTCCATGGGCAACTACATCTTCCGCACCGAGGCCCTCTTCGAGCTTCTGGAGGCGGACGCCCGGGAGGAGGCCAGCAGCCACGACTTCGGCAAGGACGTGATTCCCAAGGCCCTCAAGGAGGGCTACCGGGTCTTCGCCTACGACTTCCACCGCAACCCCATCCCCGGCCAGGAGGGCCCCAACCTCTACTGGCGGGATGTGGGCACCCTGGACGCCTACTTCGAGGCCAGCATGGATCTGGTCAAGGTCATCCCCGAGTTCGACCTCTTCAACCCCGAGTGGCCCTTAAGGACCGCCAACCTCTTCAGCCCCCCCGCCAAGTTCGTCCACGAGACCGGGGAAAGGGTGGGCCGGGCCCTCAACAGCCTCCTGGCAGGCGGGGTCATCGTGAGCGGGGGGACGGTGCGGGAGTCCGTCCTCTTCCGGCGGGTCCGGGTGAACTCCTACAGCCTGGTGGAGCGCTCGGTCCTCTTCGACGACGTGGAGGTGGGCCGCTACTGCCGCGTAAGGAACGCCATCGTGGACAAGAACGTGAAGATCCCCCCCCACACCGAGATCGGCTACGACCTGGAGGCCGACCGTGCCCGGGGCTTCACCGTGACCCTGGAAGGGGTGGTGGTGGTTCCCAAGAGCTACCGCTTCTAGCCATGGAGAAGCACCCCGGCAAGCTCTTCTACCGCCTTTCCCGCCTGAGCCCGGAGGACCGGCTGCCCCTGAGGCGCAAGCCCAAGGCCAAGGTGTACGCCAACCCCTTGGAGACCCAGGCCCTCCCCCCCTTCCGCCAGGAAGGGGGGGCGCCCCTCTTCCGGGCCCTGGCCCACCTGCAGCCCCGCCTGCCCGAGCTGGGGGCGGCCCTGACCCTCAAGGACCTCTCCCAGGTGCTCTACCCCCTGGCGGAGCGGGGAGGGGTACGGGGCTTCCCCTCCGCCGGGGAGGCCTACCCCCTGGAGGCCTACCTGGTGGTGCGCCGGGTGGAGGGGGTCTTCCCCGGGGTCTATCACTACTTCCCCAAGGAGCACCAGCTCTTCCAGCTCTCCTCCCGGGCCGAGGAGGGGGCCTGGTCCGAGGCCCTCATGGGCCTTTCCCTGGCCCAGGCGGCCGCCCTCCTGGTCCTCACCCTGCTGCCCGAGCGCAGCGAGGCCCTCTTCGGTCTCCGGGGCTACCGGTATGCTCTGTTGGAGGCGGGCTACGCCGCGGGCCTGGTCCTGCTTTCCGCCGTGGGCCAGGGGCTCTTCGCCTACCCGGCGGAGACCTTTTACGATGAGGGGGTGGCCCGCCTGCTGAGGCTGCCCGAAGGGGAATACCCTGGGGTGGTGGTGATTTTGGGGCGCTAGTATTTCGGGAAGGATTTATGGCGCGCATTCTCCTGGTCGAGGACGACCCCCAGGTGGGGGAGTTGGTCAAGCGGTTCCTGGAAAAGGAAGGGCTGAAGGTGGCCTGGGCCCGGGCGGGGCGGGAGGCCCTGGAACGGGCCTGGCAGGGCCCAAGGCCCGACCTGGTGGTCCTGGACCGGGGGCTGCCGGACCTGGAGGGGCTGGAGGTGCTGCGGTCCCTGAGGGAACTGGACCCCCTCCTCCCCGTGCTCCTCCTCACGGGCCGCGCCGACGAGGCGAGCCGGGTGGAGGGCCTGCTGGAGGGGGCGGACGACTACCTGGGCAAGCCCTTCTCCCTGAAGGAGCTTCTGGCCCGGATCCGGGCCCTCTTGCGCCGGGCGGGCAAGGAGGGGAGGCGCCGCTTCGGCCCCCTGGAGCTGGACCTGGAGGGGCGGAAGGCCTATCTGGAAGGGGAACCCCTGAGGCTATCCGCCACGGAGATGGGCCTCCTCCTGGCCCTGGCCCAGGCCCCGGGACGGGTCTACACCCGCGAAGAGCTTCTGGAAAGGGTCTGGGGGCCGGAGTTCGAGGGTTCGGAGCGGGTGGTGGACGCCTACGTCCGCCTTCTGCGCAAGAAGCTCGGGGATCACCCCCGCGCTCCCCGGTTCATCGAGACGGTGGTGGGGGTGGGGTACCGCTTCCTGGGGGAGTAGGTGGAGGCGGTCTTCGCCTACGGCACCCTGCAGCGGGGGGAGCGCAACCACCCTCTGGTGGCGGGTCTGGTGAGGGGGGTGCTCCCGGGGCACGTGGAGGGGTTCGCCCTCTACCACCTGCTCCCGGGAAGGGGCCGCCCCTACGCCTACCCGGCCATGGTCCCGGGGGAGGGGCGGGTCTATGGGGAGGTGCTCCTCCTGCCCCGGGAGGCCCTCCCCCTCCTGGACCGGCTGGAGGAGGAGGGGGTGGAGTACCGGCGGGCCCGGGTGAGGGTGGCGACGGGGGAGGGGGTCCTCGAGGCCTGGGCCTACCTGTACCTGGGGGACCCCCGGGAGGGCCTTCCCCTACCCCAGGGGGCGTGGCGGGACGGGGGGGGCTACCCGGCCCCCACCCCCATTTACCACCTGACCCACGCGGACAACCTTAGGGGCATCCTGGTTGAAGGAGGGCTGCGTCCTAAAGCCCAAGCTCCCCCAACGGTGCAGTCGGTGGCCTACCCCCATATCCAGGCACGTCGCGCCGGGATCAAGGTTCCCTTGCCCCCGGGGGGAACACTCCACGAGTACGTTCCCTTTTACTTCTGCCCTCGTCCTCCCATGCTTTACGCCTTGGCGCATCCCAGGCCCAGCGAGCTTCCTTACCAAGGAGGGCAGCGGCCCATCCTCCACCTGGTGAGCTCGGTCCAGCGGGTGGCGAGGGCGGACCTGAGGTTTGTCTTCACCGACCGGCACGCGACGGTGCGGTATGCCGCCTTCCTGGGGCGGCTTGAGGACCTGGCCCGCCTGGACTGGGGGACCATCGGGGCCCGGAACTGGGCGAACACGAAGGAACTCCCTGACCGGAAGGAGAGAAAGCAGGCGGAGTTCCTGGTCCACGGCCTTTTCCCCTGGGAGCTGGTGGAGGAGATCGCGGTCATGGACCCGGGAGTGGCGGCAGAGGTCCGAAAAATCCTTCAGGCCTTTCCCCGCGCCCCGCACCCCCCGGTGCGGGTGCGGCGGGAGTGGTACTATTAAGAGGGTGCTTCGCTTTGTGCAAGGCGACCTTCTGAAAGCCGACGTGGAAGCCCTGGTCAACACCGTGAACACGGTGGGGGTCATGGGCAAGGGGGTTGCCCTGCAGTTCAAGCGGGCCTTCCCGGAGAACTACCGAGCGTACGCGGCGGCTTGCCGCCGGGGAGAGGTGCAGATCGGCCGCGTCTTCGTCCACGATCGCGGCCCCCTATTCCGTCCCCGCTACATCCTCAACTTCCCCACCAAGCGCCACTGGCGGCAGCCCTCGCGCCTTGAGTACGTGGAAGCCGGGCTGAGGGACCTGGTGCGGGTGGTCCGGGAACTGGGCATCCGCTCCCTGGCCCTTCCCCCCTTGGGGGCGGGTAGCGGCGGCCTACCCTGGCCCGCCGTCCGGGAACGCATCCAAGCGGCTTTGGAAGGTCTGGAGGGGGTAGAGGTTCTGGTCTTTGCCCCCTCGCCACAGGGGGTAACCCGCTTTCTCAGCCCCACAGGGAAAAAGCCCAGGCTCACCCCGGCCCGGGCTGCCTTGCTCAAGCTCTTTGGTCTCTACGATGCGTTGGGAGAAACCCTGGGCCGCCTCGAGGCCCAGAAGCTGGCCTACTTCCTCCAAGAAGCCGGGCTCGACCTGCGGCTGGCCTTCGCAGCAAACAGGTATGGGCCCTATGCTGAGGCTCTCAACCACGTTTTAGAGCGCTTGGAAGGCCACTACATCGTGGGTTTTGGCGACCGCACCGGGCGGTCCCGCATGCGCCTCAAGCCAAATGTTTTGGAAGAGGTCCTCCTCTTCCTGGCGGATTTCCCTGAGGCAGATGAGGCCGCCTCGCGTGCTGCTTCCTGGATAGAGGGCTTCGAAAGCCCTTATGGCCTGGAGCTTCTGGCCTCCGTGCACTGGGCGGTGCGCAGGGAGGGGGCCCGGGACTGGCCCGGCCTCCAGGAAACCCTAAAGCGCTGGAACACCCGCAAGGCCCGCTTCCCCGAAGCCCACCTGCGGGTAGCCCTCGTCTACCTCCTGCGCCGCGGAGCCCTCCTGGAGGGGGAGTGGGAGGCAGGGGTCCCCGGGCTGCCCCGGGACGTGGCCCCTGTCCCCTAATACCCTTTTCCGCCGAACCCTTCCCCCCTTGCCCCAGGGGGAAGCCCTGCCCAACCCCGGGAGCCCGGGCGGGCGTCAGGCCCCCTCCTGCCGGACGGCGAAGCTCAAGGTGGCGGCCGCCCGCTCCTCCCCCTCCACCAGGGCCCGGACCGCCACCTTGCCCAGGCCCAGGCGGTAGCGGAGGAGCTCCCCCTCCAGGACCAGGGTGTCCCCCGGGACCACGGGCTTCCGGAAGCGGGCCTCCTCCACCCCCACCAGGAAGACCAGGCCCCCCGGCTGGAAGCCCGGCTGCCGGGCGATGGTCCCCACCGCCGCCTGGGCCATGGCCTCCAGGATCAGGACCCCGGGCATCACGGGATAGCCGGGGAAGTGGCCCTGGAAGTGGGGCTCGTTGAAGGTCACGTTCTTCAGGGCCCGGAAGGACCGTTCGTCCGCGTGGAGCACCCGGTCGATGAGGAGGAAGGGGTAGCGGTGGGGCAGGAGCTTGAGGATCTCCCCGATCTCCACCCCATCACCTCCGCAAGACGTCGTCGGAGGAGAGGATGGTGTCCTCCAGGACGTGGAGCATCTCCAGGGCCCGCCCCGTGCCCAGGGCCACGGCCTCGATGGGGTTTTCCGCCACCACCACCGGCACCCCCGTAGCCTCCTGCAGGGCCACGTCCAGGTTCCTCAGGAGGGCCCCGCCCCCGGTGAGGAGGATGCCCCGCTCGTAGATGTCCGAGGCCAGCTCCGGGGGCGTGGCCTCCAAGACCCCCTTCACCCCCTGGAAGATCTTGTCCAGGGGCTCCTTCAGGGCCTCGGCCACGTCCTCGGCGGGGATCTCCGCGGTGCGGGGAAGGCCGGAGAGAAGGTCCCGGCCCCGCACCTCGGCCACCTCCCGCTCCTCCCCCGGCAGGAGCTTGGCCCGGCCCAGCTGGATCTTGAGCTCCTCAGCGGTGCGCTCCCCGATGAGCAGGTTGTACTTCTGCCGCACGTAGCGGATGATGGCCTGGTCCATCTCGTTGCCGGCGATGCGCAGGCTCTCGGAGCGCACGATGCCCCCCAGGGAGATCACGGCCACGTCCGTGGAGCCCCCCCCGATGTCCACCACCATGCTCCCCGTGGGCTCGGCCACCCGGATCCCCGCCCCGATGGCCGCGGCCAGGGGCTCCTCGATGAGGTAGACCTTCTGGGCCAGGGCGGAGACCGCCTGCACCACCGCCCGCCGTTCCACGTCCGTGACCCCCGAGGGCACCCCCACCATGACCCGCGGGCGGAAGAAGCGGCTCATGGGGGAGAGCACCTTCTGCAGGAAGAGGAGGAGCATGCGCTCCGTGAGGGCGTAGTCGGCGATCACCCCGTCCTTGAGGGGCCTTACCGCCACGATGTTCCCCGGGGTACGCCCCAGCATGCGGTAGGCCTCGGCCCCCACGGCCTTGACCTCCCGCTTGCCTTGGACCACGGCGATGACGGAAGGCTCCTTCAAGACGATGCCCTTACCCCGCACGTAGATGAGGACGCTGGCCGTCCCCAGGTCGATCCCGATGTCCTCGCCCCTCAGCATATCGCCCCATTCTAGCCTAACGGGCGTACTCCACCGCCCGGGTCTCCCGCACCACGGTGACCTGCACCTGGCCGGGGTAGTTCATCTCCCGCTCGATGCGGCCCGCGATCTCCCGGGCCAGGAGGGTGGCCCTGGCGTCGGTGATCCGGTCCGGCTTGACGATGACCCGCACCTCCCTTCCCGCCTGCACCGCGAAGGCCGTCTCCACCCCGGGGAAGGAGAGGGCGATGCGCTCCAGGGCCTCCAGGCGCTGCAGGTACTCCTCCAAGGACTCCCGCCGCGCCCCCGGCCTTGCGGCGGAAAGGGCGTCCGCGGCGGCCACCAAAACCGCATACACGGTCTCGGCGTTTTCCGGGTCGTGGTGGTGGGCGATGCCGTCCAGGACCTCCGCGGGCTCCCCGAAGCGCCGGGCCAGGGCGATGCCGATCTCCACGTGGCTCCCCTCCACCTCCCGGTCCACGCTCTTGCCGATGTCGTGGAGAAGCCCTGCCCTGCGGGCCAGGGCGGCGTCCAGGCCCAGCTCCGCGGCCATGATCCCCGCGAGGTGGGCCACCTGGACGGAGTGCTTGAGGACGTTCTGGCCGTAGCTGGAGCGGAAGTGGAGCCGCCCCAAGAGCTGGACGAGGCCGGGCTTCAGGCCCACCACCCCGGCCTCGAGGGCCGCCTCCTCCCCCCTTTCGTAGATGAAGGTCTTCATCTCCCCCTTGGCCTTCTCCACCACCTCCTCGATGCGGCTCGGGTGGATGCGCCCGTCCTTCAGGAGCTCCTCCAGGGCCATGCGGGCGATCTCCCGGCGGATGGGGTTGAAGGAGGAGAGGAGGACCGCCTCCGGGGTGTCGTCGATGATCAGGTCCACGCCCGTCAAGGCCTCGAAGGTGCGGATGTTCCGCCCCTCCCGCCCGATGATCCGTCCCTTCATGGCGTCGGAGGGGATGGGCACCACGGAGACCGCCAGCTGCGCCGCCGTCTCCGAGGCCTGGCGCTGCATGGCCTGGGCCAGGATCTTCTGGGCCTCCCGCCGGGCCTCGAGGCGGGCCTTCTCCAGGGCAGCCCTGACCCTTTGCGCCTTCTCCTCCTCCAGCTCCCGGTCCAGCCTTTCCAGGATGAGGCGCCTCGCCTCCTCGGGGGAGAGGCCCGCCGCCTCGTAAAGGCGCCTCTCCACCTCCTTCTCCCGCTCGGCGAGGAGGCCTTCCCGCCCCTTCAGGGCCTCCTCCCGCTGGCCGAGGGCCTCCTCCAGGGCGTCCAGCCTGAGGGCCCGGGCGTCCAGGGCCTCCCCCCGCTTGGAGAGCCTTTCCGCCTCGCGGCGGAGCTCCTCCCGTTCCTCCTTGAGGCGCTCCCGCTCCCCCCGAAGCTCCTCCTGGAGGGCCCTGAGCCGTTCCCGCTCCGCCTTGAGCTCCTCCCGCTCCCCCTTAAGCCGCTCCTCGGCTTCGGCCAGGCGCCGCCTCGCCTCGGCCTCCAGGGCCTCCTCCTTGCGCCGGAGCTCCGCCTCCAGCTCCTGGCGGAGGACCTTGGCCCTGGCCTCCGCCTCCTCCCTCGAGGCCCTAGCCTCCTGGCGGGCGGCCTCGAGGATATCCCTGGCTTCCTGGCGGGCGGCCTCCAGGACCTCCCGGGCCTCCTCCCGCGCGGTCTCCAACAGCCGCCTGGCCTCCTCCCCCGAGCGGTCCTCTCCCCTGCGCCTGAGGAGCAAAGCCCCCGCCAGGACCAGGACCAGGAGCAGGAGCACCCAGTCCAAAAGGGTCAGGGTCATCCTTCCTCCCCTTCGCCAGCCCCCGAGAGAACCACCTCGTGGGCCCGCTCCAGCACCTTGGCCCGGATCTCCTCCAGAAGCTCCGGCCGCTCCTTGAGGTACTCCGCCGCCTTCTCCTTGCCCTGGCCCAGGCGGGCCTCCCCGTAGGAGAACCAGCTCCCCGCCTTCTCGATGACGTTCGCGGCCACGGCCACGTTCACCAGGTCCATCACCGGGTCCAGGCCCTTGCCGAAGTAGATCTCCAGCTCCGCCTCGCGGAAGGGCGGGGCCAGCTTGTTCTTCACCACCTTCACCTTCACCTTGATGCCCACGGCCTCGGGGCCCACCCTAATGGGCTGGCCGCTTTTGCGCACGTCCAGGCGCACGCTGGCGTAGAACTTGAGGGCCCTTCCCCCGGGGGTGGTTTCCGGGTTGCCGTACATCACCCCCACCTTCTCCCGCACCTGGTTGATGAAGATGGCGGCGGTGTTGCTCTTGGAGAGCACGGCGGTGAGCTTCCGGAGGGCCTGGCTCATGAGCCGGGCCTGGAGGCCCACGTGCTGGTCCCCCATCTCCCCCTCGATCTCCGCCTTGGGCACCAGGGCGGCCACCGAGTCCACCACGATCACGTCCACCGCCCCCGAACGGGCGAGGAGCTCCACGATCTCCAGGGCCTGCTCCCCGGTGTCCGGCTGGGAGACCAGGAGGTCTTCCACCTTCACCCCGAGCTTCCCGGCGTAGAGGGGATCCAGGGCGTGCTCCGCGTCCACAAAGGCGGCCACGCCCCCCTGCTTCTGGGCCTGGGCGATGATGGTGAGGGCCAGGGTGGTCTTGCCCCCGGACTCGGGGCCGTAGATCTCGATGACCCGGCCCCGGGGAACCCCCCCGATGCCCAAGGCCAGGTCCAGGCCCAGGGAGCCCGTGGGGATCACGTCCACCTGGAGCTTGGGCATCTCCCCCAGGCGCATGACCGCGCCCTTGCCGAACTCCTTCTCAATGGTCTTCAGCGTGTTTTCCAGCGCTTTCCTCTTGTTCTCGTCCATGCTCACCTCGCAAAGGAAACTTCTCCAGAAGGGTGTAAATAGGCCCCTTGGGCCTGAGCTCCGAGCGCACCAGGGCGAACTCGGCCACGGGCCACTCCAGGCCGAAGACCACCGGGGGCACCCGGGGGGCCGGGGCCTTGCGCCGGGCCAGGGTGATGTGGGGCTTGAAGGGCTTATCCCCCCCGGCCAAGAGGGCCTCCTCCCCCAAGAGTTCGGCCACCCCCTGCCTCAGGGCCTCGGCCAAGGGGGCAAACCCCTCCCCCTCCGCCTTGGCGAACCAGACCCGGGGGGTGCCCTCGTTGGGGAAGTAGCCCGTGCCCCGGATGCGGGCCGGGAAAGTCGGGAAAAGCCGCCCCAGGCGGTGCCCCAGGGCCAAAAGGTCCTCCAGGTCCCCCTCGGGCCTCTCCCCCAGGAAGAGCAGGGTGAGGTGGAGCTGGTGGGGGGCCACCCCCTTCCAGCCCCGGTAGCGGGCCACCTGCCCCTGGGCTTCCGCCAGGGGGCGCCGCACCTCTTCGGGAAGAAAAATGGCGTAGAAGAGCCTCATGTCAGCAAGAGGGCCAGGGCGGCGTACACGCTCCTAAGCCTCACGGCCTCCCGGTCGCCGGGGAAGCGGTAACGGCGGGCCTCCGTCCCCTTAGGGCCCGCCAGGGCCACGTAGACCGTGCCCACAGGCTCCCCCTCCAGGGGGTCGGGACCCGCCACCCCGGTGGTGGCCAGGGCGTAAGTGGAGCCAAA
This sequence comes from Thermus thermamylovorans, assembly GCF_004307015.1. NCBI lineage: Bacteria > Thermotogati > Deinococcota > Deinococci > Thermales > Thermaceae > Thermus > Thermus thermamylovorans. The sequence goes on along the minus strand of NZ_SIJL01000007.1, from coordinate 74,391 downwards.
AAGCCTCCGGGCGGCCTCCGCCATGGCCTTAGCCGTTTCGGCGGAGACCGTTTTGGCGAGGAGTTCCTCCGGCACACCGAAGCGGGCCTTGGCCCCTGGGGAATAGGATACCACGCCGCCCAGGTAAAAGCGGCTCGCCCCCGGCACCCGGGTGATCTCCGCCCCCAGAAGCCCCCCGGTGAGGCTTTCCATGGTGGAGAGGGTGGCCCCTTCCAGCTCCAGGCGGCGCAGGGCGGCCTCCGCCAGGGTGAGCTCCCCCTCGCCCCAGACTTCCTTCAAGAGGCGCTTCTTGATCTTCTCCGAAAGGTCCGCCACCAGATCCTCCCGGCCCCGGACCACCACCTCCACCCCCTGGAGCCTGGGGTAGGTGCCCACCTCCACCTCCTCCCCTCTCTGGAAAAGCCCCCCCAGGCGCTCCACGATGTCCGACTCCCCGAGGCCCCAGGTCTTCAGGATCCTTTCCGCATAAGGGCGCCGGGGCAGGCCCAGCCGGGGCAGGACCTCCCGCCACATGGGCCGCCACTCCATGGGGGGGCCGGGCAGGAGGATCAGGTCCTTGCTCCCCTTCTGCACCCACCAGCCGGGGGCGGTGCCCCAGGGGTTGCTGAGCCAGGTGGCCGAGGGGATCTTCAGGGCCTGCTTACGGTTGGCCTCGGGCATGGTGCGGCCCCGGGCGCGGAAGCGGGCCTCGATTTCGGAAAGCACCGCCTCGTCTAGCTCCAACGCCTCCCCCAAGGCCTCGGCCACCGCCTCCCGGGTGATGTCGTCCGGGGTGGGGCCGAGGCCCCCGGAGAGGACCACCAGCCGGGCCCCCTCCCAGGCCGCCCGCACCTCCCGGACCAGGGGCCCGGGCTCGTCCGCCACCCGCAGGGTCCTCTCCACCTTGAGGGCGTAGGGCTTGAGGCTCGCCGCGATCTCCGCGGTGTTGGTGTCCAGGGTCTCCCCATAGAGGAGCTCCGTCCCTACGCCGATGATCTCCGCCCGCTCCATGAGGCCTCCTCAAAGGGTAGGGGCTCCAGGCGAAAGCGCCCCCCGCCCCCCTCCAGCTCCGCTCCAAAGGGCACCTCCTTGCGCACCACCCCCAGGCCCAAAGGGCCAAAGGGGGTCTCCTGGAGGCGCTTGGCCGTCCCCACCCTCCGCCCCCCCCAGTGGAGGTCGCAAGGAACCTCACCCTCCTTCCCCAAGGCCCGCAGGCCCACCAGGCGGTGGTGGGTCTCCCTGCCCTCCGTGCGGGCCATGATCTCCTGGCCCACGTAGCATCCCTTGCCGTAGTCCACCAGGTGGAGGAGGCCCACGCTCTGGGGAAGCTCCCCCCGGATGTCGGAGAGGAGGGGAAGGCCCTTCAGGAGGGTGTAGAGGGGGTAGAGGGCCTCCGGGTACGCCCCCTCCCCGCTCTCCGCCACCTCCTCCCGCCCGTCGGCATGGAGGAGGCGGTAGAGGGGGAGTTCCAAAAGCTCCACCTGGTCGAAGACGAGGTAGCGCTCCAGGCGGGCCCTAAGGCCCGCCAGGGCTCCCCAAGGGGCCAGGAGGAAGCCCTCGGGGTGGGGGAAGACCGTGGCCGCCTCCTCGATCTGGCCCCGGTGGTTGAGGAAAAGGGCCCCGGCAGGCCCGGAAAGTCCCCTCAGGTCCCGGGTGGCCTGGCCCTGCAGGAAGGGGAGGGCGTCGGGCCCCCGCAGGAGGAGCACTCCGGGGAAGGCGAAGTGCCCCCTCCCGCCCAGGGCGTTCTCCAGAAGGGTTTCCATGCCTTCCATTATTGACCAAGGACTCAGGGAAAGGGAGAATGGCGGATGTGCGCCTCTTTTGGGGCTCGTTTCTCTCCGTCTTCCTGGTGGGCGTGGTCGTGGCCCTGCCCGGGGCGGCCCTTCCCTACTGGCGCGGGCGCTACGGGGTGGAGGGGGAGGTCTCCTGGTTCTTCACCGCCCTCCTCCTGGGGCTCCTCCTGGGGGTGCGCCTGGCCCAGGGGGAAAGGCGCCATCCCCTCTTCCCCCTGGCCCTCTCCCTGGCGGGCCTGGCCTTCCTGGGCATGGCCCTGGCCCCCTCCTTCCCCCTGGTGGTGGCCCTGGCCTTTCCCCTGGGCCTGGGCCAGGGGGTGATGAACCTGCACGGCAACAGCCTGGTGGGGGAGCTCCACCCGGAAAGGCGGGTGCAGCTCTTAAACCGAGTGAACGCGGCCTTCGGCCTGGGGGCGGTCTTCACCCCCCTGGCCCTCACCCTCCTGCCCTACGCCGCCGTGCTTCCCTTGGCCGGCCTGGCGGCCTGGGTGGGGGCTTTCCTGGTCTGGCGGGCCCCGAGGGTGGCCCAAACCCCGCGGGAAGGCGGGAGGGGGTACTGGCCCTTCCTCCTGGCCGCGGGCCTGTACACCGGCCTCGAGGGCTCCCTGGCCACCTGGAACCGGGTCTGGCTGGAGGAGCTGGGGTACGCCACCGCTACCGGCGGCCTCCTCCTCTCCCTCTACTGGCTCCTCCTGGCCCTGGGGAGGCTCCTTTGGGCAGAGCGGGTGGCGCAAAACCCCCTGGCCGCCCTGAGGGCCCTGCTCCTCGGGGTCCTCCTCCTCCTCCTCCTCAACCTCGTCCCCCCCACCGCCCTCCTCTTCCCCCTGGTGGGCTTCCTCCTCGGACCCCTCTTCTCCACCCTCCTGGCCCTGGTGCAGGCCCGCTACGGGCACCGGGCCCTGGGGGGGCTCTTCTACGCCGGGGCTACGGGGAGCACCCTGATGCCCGCCCTCTTCGCCCTCCTGCCCGTAGGGGGAGTCCCCCTGGGCTTTCTCCTCCTAGCCCTGGGGCTTTTCCTTTTGGTTTCCGGCCTGGAGCGGAAAAAAGCCCACGCTTGAAGCCCTCCTCTCTAGCCTGGACGGCACCCTGCACCTTCTGGCCTGGCAGGAGGCCCCCACCTACGCCCTCCTCACGGGGCACCCGGGGAAAGCCCTCCTGAGGGCGGGGACCCGGGAGGTCTTGCGGGATTTCCGGGAGGCCCTAGGGCTGCTCTAGGGCGTAGCGGCGGAAGGCCTCCTCGTGGAAGCGCCCCTCCACCAGGTCCTCAAAGTAGAGCCAGCCCTCGCGGAAGGGGGGAAAGGGGAAGAAGCCCCCCTCCGCCTTCAGGTGGAAGGCCAGCTCGTTGGGCTCCGTGACCCCCTGTTGGAAGGCCAGAAGGGCGGACTGGTACGCGCCAAAGGAACTCTGCGCCTGGCTGCCCACCATGGCCCGCTTGCCCCTTTCCCGGGCCAGGGCCAGCATCTCCAGGGTCCAGGTGACGCCGGTGCGGGCGGGCTTGAGGTTCAGGACGTCGAAGGTGTCTAGAGCCAGCTCCCGGCGCAGGTCCTTGGGGGTCATGGCGGAGTCGTCGGCGATGAGGGGGAGGATGCCCTTCTCCCTCAGGCTCCTCCTGGCCTCCACCGCCTCTGTGGGCAGGGGCTCCTCCACGTAGCGGAGGCCCATCTCCTTCCAGGCCAGAAGGTAGGCTTCCGCATCCTTGGGGGAGAGGGTTTCGTTGGCGTCCGCGTAGAGCTCGGCGTCGGGGAAGGCCTCCTTAAGGCGGGCGATCCTGCGGGTATCCCCCTCGAGGTCCCGGCCCACCTTGACCTTGAAGACCCGCACCCCCGCCCCGTAGGCCATGCGGGCATCGGAAAGCACCTCTTCCTCGGAGCCCAGGCCCAGGAGGTAGGCCACCCGCACCCGGTGCTTGGCGGGCTTCAGCACCTGATGGAGCTCCTCCCCCTCGCTCCGGGCCCAGGCCTCCCAGAGGGCGATGTCCAAGGCCCCCTTCAGCCCAAGGTTGCAGGGGAAGGCCTCCAGCACGGCCCGGATCCCCTCCTGGTCGTCCGCCTCGAGGCCCAGAAGCCTGGGCTTCAGGTACGCAAGCCCGGCCCTGACGCTCCCCAGGGTTTCCCCGTAGATGGTGGGGCGGATGGCCACCTCCGCCCGGCCCAGGGAGCCGTCGGAAAGCTCCACCTCCAGAAGGGCCCCCTCGAGGACGGAAAGCTCCGAGGCCTTCCCCCAGCGCAAGGGGGCCTTCAGGGGGATGCGGAACGGGAGGAGGCGAAGGTCCTTGAGGGTCGCCATAGGGCCATTTTAGAGGCCCTGTTCCCGCAAAAAGGCCCGCACCGCCAAGGCCTCCTCCTCCGGGGAAAGCCCTTCCGCGTCCAGCACGAGGGCCCGGGGGTGGCCCCCGAGGAGGCGCAAGGGGCCCAGAGGGTCGTAGTTCCGCGCCTCCTCGGCCACGATCTTGAGCTTGGCCAGGACCTCTTCCCAAGGGGCCAGGGCCAAAGCCTCCTCCAGCTCCCCCGGGGAAAGAACCCCTTTCGCCAGGGCCTTCAGCTGAGCCAGATCCTCCGGGCGAAGCGCCACCCGGTCGAAGGCGTCCCGGCGGGAGAGGAGCCTCTTGAGCCTCGTGGCCTCCCGGGCGTGGAGGACCACGAAGAGCGCCCGGGGCAGGTGCTCCAGGGCGTAGGCCACCTCCCGCTCCCCCCGGAGGCCGTCGAAGAGGAGGAGGGGGTGGGCTTCCGCGTACCCCCGGGCCAGGACCTCCGCCACTCCCCCGGGGAACTCCTCCCGGAAGCGGCGGGTGAGCTGGAAGCGCTCCTCCCGGGGGATGGGGGGCTTGGCCCCGTAGCGGGGGAGGACGTAAAGGTCCACCAGCTCCCGGCGGTCGGGAAGCCGGGGCAGGCCCAGGGCCGCCACCAGGGTGCTCTTCCCCACCCCGGTGAGGCCCACCAGGATGAGGAGGGAAACCTCCCCCACCGGGCGGAGGCCGTCTTCCCTTTCCAGGGAAAACCGCACGGCCATGACGCCATCCTAGCGGACCTCTGCTATGATGGCGGGGATATGCGGCGGACCCTTGCCCTCCTCGCCCTTCTGGCAGGCCTTTCCCTGGCCCAGATGCCCGCCTATCCGGAGAACACCCTGGGCCTCGGCTACGCCCCCGACCGGGGGGTCTACCTCCAGGGGAGCCTCCTCCTCCCCTTCGCCCCCCTGGGCATCGACACCGGCCTGGACGCCCAGGTGCTCCTCACGCCTAGCCCCGAGGTCTACGCCCTCCTCAAGGCCAACCTCTTCCCCGGCCTGGTCCTCATGGACCTCTACACCTCCTTGGGCCTGGGCCTGGACCTGCGCTACCCCTTTGGGGCCCACCTGGGCCCCCTGGTGAGCCTGGAGATCCCCGGCGGGGCCCTCTCCGGGAGCCTGGGCCTGGGGTACCAGGGGGGCTTCCACCTGGCCTGGGGGGTGGGCTTCAGGCTCTACCTGGAACCCCTGGCCCTGGAAGCCTCCGCCTCCGACCGCTACCCCTTCCTCCTCACCCTCCTCTACCTCTGGTAGCGGACCAGCCCCACCCCACCCATGGGCCGGAAAGCCCCCCTGATCCTCCTCTCCCTGCCGGCCCTAGGGAGCCTCTTCCTCTTCGTCCTCTACCCCTTCTTGGACGTCCTGCGCTTCTCCACCTGGGACTGGTCCGGGCTCGCCGACCCCACCCCCGTGGGCCTGGAGAACTACCAAAACCTCCTCCAGGACCCTGCCTTTTGGGGAAGCCTCTGGGTGACCCTAAAGTTCATGCTCCTGGCCCTCCCCCTCTTCGTGGGCCTTTCCTTGGCCCTGGCCGTGGCCTTAGAGGGAGCCCCCTACGAGCGCCTGGCCAAGGGCCTCCTCTTCCTCCCGGGCCTCGTCACCCTGGGGGGGGCCACCCTCTCCTGGTACACCCTCTTCACCCCGGAGTACGGGGCCCTGGCCCAGTTCCTCCCCATCCCCCCCTGGGACCGGGAGGGGTTCTGGGCCCTCCTCATGGTCGTCCTCTTCACCCTGTGGCGGCACCTGGGCTACGGGGTCCTGGTGGCCTCGGCCCGGCTCAAGGCCATCCCCAAAACCCTGTTGGAGGCGGCCTACGTGGACGGGGCGGGGCCCTTTGAGGCCTTCCGGTACGTGGTGCTTCCCCTCATGCGCCCGGCGGTGGCCTTCCTGCTGGTGGTGGGTACCATCCTCTCCCTGCAGTCCTACGCCGCGGTCTTCCTCCTCACCCGGGGCGGGCCTTACGGGGCCACGAGGGTCTTGGGCTACTACCTGTACGAGGCCGGCTTCGAGAACTTCCGCCTGGGCTACGCCGCCGCCATCACCGTGGTCATCCTCCTCCTCACCCTCCTCTTCGCCTACGCCCAGCTGCGGCTCCTCCGTCACGGGGGGGAGTAACGGTAGCGGGCCAGGTCCCGCAGGTGGCCCTCGAAGTCCAGGTTGAGGAAAAGCCTGCCCCGAGCGTGGAAGAAAAACAGGTAAGGCCGGCCTTCCTCGTCGGTGCGCACCGGGTTCAGGACCGCCAGCAGCGCCTCCTGCCCCGGGTTGCCGATGGGCCCCGGGGGGAGGCCCCCGTAGCGGTAAGTGTTGTAGGGGGAGTCCACGGCAAAGTCCCCGGCGGTCCGGGAGAGCTCGGGCAGGCGCTTGCCCAGGGCGTAGGCCACGGTGGGATCGGCCTGGAGGGGCATGCCCCGTTCCAGCCGGTTTAGGAAGACCCCGGCGACCCTGGCCATCTCCCAGGGGTCCCCCGTCTCCGCCTGGACGATGGAAGCCAGGGTAACCCAGGCGTGAACGGAAAGCCCCCTCTCCTCCAAAAGCCTCCGCACCGGGGGGGTGAGCTCCTGCTCGAAGCGGCGGAGCATGGCCCGCACCACCTCCTCCGGCTCCGCCAGCAGGTCGAAGGTGTAGGTGGCGGGGAAAAGATACCCCTCTAGGGTATCCCCCTCCACATAGGGGGGACGCAAGGAAGCGGGGTTCCTCACCAGGCGCAAGAACCCCTCCCCGTCCAGCCCCACCTGGGAAAGCCTTTGGGCGTAGTCCACCGCCCGCTCCCCCTCGGGGAAGGTGAGGGTGAGGGTGAGGGGCCTCTGCCCTCCGGTGAGGGCCCGGGCCAGGCGGAAAGCCCCTTCCCCCCTGAGCCGGTAGACCCCGGGCACAAGCCTCCTGGCCTGGCCGGAGAAGCGCAGGTAGACGGTGAAGAGGTAGGCGGAACGCAAGAGGCCGGCCTCCTCCAGGAGGCGGGCGGCCTCGGCCCCCGTGGCCCCGCGGGGGATGCGCACCAGGGCCTCGGCTCCCGTGGGCCCTAGAAGCCAGAGGGCGTAGGAGAGGAGGAGGGCGAAGGTGAGGAAAAAGACCACCACCCCCCGCAGGAGCCACTTCCTAGAGCCCTCGGGCAAGGTAGCCCTCCAGCAGGATCACCGCGCTCATCTCGTCCAGCTTGCCCTTTTCCTGGCGCACCCTTTTGGGGGCCTGGCGGAGGCGCTCCCAGGCGGCCTTGGTGGTGTAGCGCTCGTCCAAAAGCTCCACCTCGAGCCCTCTTGCCCTAAGGGCCTCCACCAGGGGGAGCACCCGCTGGGCCTGGGCGCTCTCCTTCAGGTCGGTGCGCAGGGGGAAGCCCACCACCAGCTTGGCGAGGCCCTCACGGCGCACGAAGTCCAGGAGGGCCTCCACGTCCGCCGAAAGCCCCTTGCGCACCAGGTAGCCCCGGCCGAAGGCGAAGGGGCTTCCCTCCTCCCCCACCGCCAGGCCGATCCGGGCCTCCCCCACGTCAAGCGCGCCCACCCGCATAGGCCGCGCTGCGGTCCGCCACGGCCACCCCCAGGTAGAGGAGGGCTACCCCGAAGGCCCGCCCCATCTCCTCGAGGCCCACCACCCCGAAGCGGTTCAGGGTGCTGGTGGAGGCCAGGACCAGGGCCGCCAGGAAGATGAGGGCCGTGCCCTGGGCCCTGAGGGGGTTTCTCCGCCAGAAGAGGAGGGTGGAGTAGAGGGCCACTCCGGCCAGGAGGGCGGTGCCGATGAGGTTGAAGGGAAGGGTCCAGAGCCGGGGGGAGGTGAGGCTGGGGTCGGGGAAAGCCGCCCCCGAGGGGGTGTAGGGGGCGGGAAGGCGGGCGAAGTCCAGGGGGGCCCAGGCCACCAGGAAGAGGCCGTAGAGAATGAGGGGGAGGAGGAAGAGGAGGAGCCCCTTGGCCGCCCTGGGGTTCAGGAGGGCCAGGCTCCCCAGGCCCAGGAAGGTCACCCCGTGCATGGCCCCGGCCAGGTACCAGAGGCGGTAGAGGAAGGGGTTCCAGGCCCCTAGGAGCTTGGCCAAAAGCTCCGCGGAAACCGCCAGGGCGAAGAGGAGAAGACCCAGGGCGTAGAAGGCGTTGTGCCAAGAGGGCCGCCTGCGGTAGCGCCCGAAGAGGAGGGCGAAGAGGGCCCAGGAAAGGGCCGCAGCGAGGAGGCTGAAGGCAAGCGCCATGAGGCCATTTTACCCGAAGACCCCGGGGGCGGCCTCACGGGAGGAGCTCCGGCAGGGCCTTCCGGGCCCGCTCCGGGTCCAGGCCCGCCCCCTGGGCCAGGGCCCCCTTCCCACCCCCCCGCCCCCCCGACCGCGCGGCGAGGGCGCGGAAGAGGGCCCCGGCCTCGAGGCCCCCCTCCTGGGCCCTCGGGGAGAGCTTCAGCACCGCCTGGCCGCCGCTCGTGACCAGGGCCACGTCCGCCCCCCTCTGCACCAGGTCGTCCGCCGCCTGGCGCAGGGCGGCCGGGTCCACCCCGGAAAGCTCCACCACCCCGTAGCGGAGGCCGCCCTTCTCCAGGAGGGCCACCTCCCCCTTGAGCTCCGCCTGCACCAGGCGGGCCTTGAGGCTTTCCACCTCCTTCTCCCTGGCACGGAGCTCCTGGAGGAGCTTCTCCAGGCGCTCTTCCAGGGCGGCCTCCCCCACGGAAAGCCGCTCGGCCAGGGCCTTGAGGCGGTTCAGGCTCCCCCGGGCAAAGCGGATGGCCCATTCCCCGGCCACCGCCTCGAGGCGCCGCACCCCTGCGGAGACCGCCTCCTCCTTCTGGATGAGGAAGGCCCCGATCTCCCCCGTGCGCCGCACGTGGGTGCCCCCGCAGAGCTCCTTGGACTCCAGCCCCGGCAGGGGGCCTCCCTCCACCCGCACCACCCGGACCACCTCCCCGTACTTCTCCCCGAAGAGGGCCATGGCCCCTTCCCGCCTGGCCTCCTCCAGGGGCATGTAGCGCCAGGTGACGGGGAAGTCCGCCAGGATCCAGCGGTTCACCAAAAGCTCTATGCGCTCCAGTTCCTCCGGGGTGAGGGCCTCGGGGTGGGTGAAGTCGAAACGCAGGCGGTCGGGGGCCACCAGGCTTCCCGCCTGGCGCACGTGGGGGCCGAGGACCGCCCGCAGGGCGGCGTGCAGGAGGTGGGTGGCGGTGTGGTGGCGCTCCGTGTCCCGGCGGGCGGGGTCCACCACCGCCCGCACCCTTTCCCCCACCCGCAGGATGCCCTCCTCCACCCGGGCCCGGTGCAGGAAGAGGCCCTGCTCCGTCTTCTGGGTGGTCTCCACCCGGGCCCGGCCCGAGGGCCACTCCAGGAAGCCGAAGTCCCCGATCTGGCCGCCCCCTTCCGCGTAGAAGGGGGTCCGGTCCAGGACCACCTGGGCCTCGGTGCCGGGACCGGCCTCGGAGAGGCTCTGGTCCCCGGCCAGGAGGGCGAGCACGGTGCCCTCCGCCTCGAGGGCCCCGTAGCCCAAAAACTCCGTGGCCCCCCGCTCGGCGTAGAGCTCCTCCAGCACCTGGGCGCTCCGCTTGAAGATCTCCCGCTCGAAGGCCATGGCCGCCCGGGAGCGCTCCTGCTGCGCCTCCATGGCCCGCTCAAAGCCCTCCGTGTCCACCCCAAACCCCCGCTCGGCGGCGATCTCCACCGTGAGGTCCAGGGGAAAGCCGTAGGTGTCGTAGAGGCGGAAGGCCTCCTGCCCCGGAAGCACCTCCCCGGGCTTAAGGCCCGAAAGCAGGGCATCGAGCCGCCTAAGCCCCCCCTCCAGGGTCTCCAGGAAGCGCTCTTCCTCCAGCCCGATCTGCCTTTCCACCGCGGGCAGGTTCTCCCGCATCTCGGGGTAGAAGTCCCCCAGGGCCTCGGCCACCAAGGGGGCCAGGCGGTGGAGGAAGGGCTCCTGGAGGCCCAGGAGGTAGCCGTGCCTGAGGGCCCGCCTCAGGAGGCGGCGCACCACGTAGCCCCGTCCGGTATTGGCGAAGACCACCCCGTCGGCGAGGGCCGCCACCACCGCCCGGATGTGGTCGGCGATCACCCGGTGGCTCACGGAAGCCTTGCCCTCGTAGGGCTTGCCGCTAAGGAGGGCCACCCGCTCGATGAGGGGGTAGAAGGTGTCCGTGCGGTAGAAGTCCTCCACCCCCTGCAGGATGGCCGCCACCCGGTAGAGGCCCATGCCGGTGTCGATGTTCTTCTGGGGCAGGGGCTTGAGGATGCCGGGGCCGGGGATGGGGCCCTGGCGGTCGTACTGGGTGAAGACCAGGTTCCAGATCTCCACGAAGCGGTCCCCGCTCCCCGTGTTGGGGCCCGTTTCGTCCGGGGTGCCGAAGGCGGGCCCCCGGTCGTAGAAGATCTCCGAGCAAGGGCCCGAGGGCCCGTTGGGCCCGTGGGTGATGGCCCCGCCCGGCCAGTAGTTCTCGTCCTCCCCGAAGCGGCCGATCCTCTCCTCCGGCACCCCCACCAGGTCCCGCCAGAGGGCGTAGGCCTCGTCGTCGTCCTCGTAGACCGTGACCCAGAGGCGCCCAGGGTCCAGGCCCAGCCACTGGGGAGAGGTGAGGAACTCCCAGGCCCAGAGGATGGCCTCCTTCTTGAAGTAATCCCCGAAGGAGAAGTTGCCCAGCATCTCGAAGTAGGTGTTGTGCCGCCCCGTGCGACCCACGTTCTCGATGTCCCCCACCCGGAGGCACTCCTGGCAGGTGACCACCCGCCGCCACTCCCGCCCCCCGAAGAGGGGCCTGGCCCCCAGGAAGTAGGGCTTTAAGGGGGCCATCCCCGCGGAGGTGAAGAGGAGGGAGGGGTCGTTTTCAGGGACCAGGCTGAAGGAGGGGAGGCGCAGGTGCCCCTTCTCCTCGAAGAAGGCGAGGTACTTCTCGCGGATCTCCGCCGTGCGCATGCCTCTGATTATAGGATGAGGCCATGGCCGTGGAGATGCGCCGCTACCGCTTGAAGGAAGGGGCCAAGGAGGCATTCCAGAAGGTCTTCCTGGAGGTCATCGTGCCCTTGCGCCAGGCCCTGGGCTTTCGGGTGCTGGGGGCCTACTGGCTCTCGGAGCGGGACTTCCTCTGGTTCGTGGAGCACGAGCGCTTCGCCGAGGCGGAGAAGGCCTACTACGACCACCCCGAGAGGAGGAAGGTGGACCCCCGCCAGTACATAGAGGAGATCGAGACCCGCTTCGTGGAAAGGCTCCTCTGAGCCCTTTCCCGCCCCCGGAAGCCCCTGGGAGGGGAAGGGGTGCGGCCACCGCCCCTTCAGGGCCTCCCGAGGGGAGGCATGGTCCCGGGCGAGGCCAACCTCGTAGCCCTTCCCACACCCGGTCCACCCCTAGAGGGTAAGCTTGGAGGCGTGGAGATCCTGCGCCTGGTTCTGCGCAACCTCCTGGCCCGCCCCGTGCGCAGCCTCCTCACCCTCCTGGGGGTCCTCATCGCCACCACCAGCATGGTCCTCTTCCTCTCCTTCGGGGAGGGCCTGCGGCGCTCCCTGGCCCAGGAGCTCTCCCGGGTGGGCCCCGCCATCCAGGTGGTGCCCGAAGGCACGGAGGGCCTGGCCTTCGGGGCCTACCCCGAGATCACCCCCGATCAGGTCCGGGCCCTAGAGGAGGCGGGGAAGGCCTTAGGGGTGCGGGCCCTGGTCCCCACCCTCTTCCTGGCCCGGGGAGGGTTTGACCCCCGCACCAGCTTCTTTTTCCAAGGCCTGCCCCCGGGGGTGGGCCCCGACCTCCTCTACCCCGGGGTGGAGGCCCGGGAGGGGAGGGGGACGCCCACGGAGGGGGGAGCGGTGGTGGGGGGGCTTCTGGCCCGGCGGGCGGAGCTGGCCTTGGGGCACCCCTTGCGCCTCTCCCCCCGGGTGGAGCTCAGGGTGGAGGGGATCCTGGGGGAAAGCGGGGGTCTGGCGGACAACCTGATCTTCGTGCCCCTCGCACCCCTGCAGGAGGTGCTGGGCACCGAGAACTACAGCGCCGTCCTGGTAGCCCTCTCCCCGGAGCAAAAGGCCGAGGAGGTGGCGCAGGCCCTGGAGGCCGCCGTCCCCGGGCTCCGGGCCCAGACCACGGGGGACGTGATGCGCTTTGCCGAGCGCGCCTTGCGCATCAGCGACCTGGTGCGCTTCGGCATCAGCCTGGTGGCCCTCATCGTGGGGGGGCTCCTGGTGGCCAACACCGTCATGATGTCCGTTTACGAGCGCACCCGGGAGTTCGGGGTCATGCGGGCCCTGGGGGCCAGGCGGGGCTTCATCTTCCGGCTGGTGGTCCTGGAGGCCCTCCTCCTGGCCCTCCTGGGGGGCCTGGGGGGGCTGGCCCTGGGGGGGGTGGTCTCCCACCTCATCAACCTCTACACCCTGGGCGAGGTGGGCCTGGCCCTTTCCGCGGTGACCCTGAGGCTTTCCCTCTTCGCCCTCCTGGTGGCCCTGGGCCTGGGCCTTTCCGCGGGCCTCCTGCCCGCCTACAACGCCAGCCGCCTTCCGGTGGTGGAGGCCTTGGGAAGGGTGTGAGGATGGTCCTGCGGGCAGAAAACCTCACCAAGCGCTACCGCCAGGGGGAGAAGGAGGTGGTGGCCCTGCTGGGCTTTACCTACGCCTTCCCCCAAGGGGCCACCGCGGTGGTGGGCCCCTCGGGGAGCGGCAAGACCACCCTGCTCAATCTCCTCGCGGGCTTCGACCTGCCCACGGAGGGCGGGGTCTTCCTGGGGGAGGTGGCCCTCCACCGCCTCCCCGAGGACGAGCGGGCAGGGGTACGCCTCAAGCACATGGGCTTCGTCTTCCAGCAGTGGAACCTGATCCCCACCCTCACCGCCTGGGAGAACGTGGCCTTCCCCCTCCTCCTCGCGGGGGTGCCTCCCAAGGCCAGGCGGGAGCGGGCCTTGGAGCTTTTGCGGGAGGTGGGCCTGGGGGAGCGGGCCTCCCACCTGCCGAGCCGCCTCTCCGGANGGAGAACGTGGCCTTCCCCCTCCTCCTCGCGGGGGTGCCTCCCAAGGCCAGGCGGGAGCGGGCCTTGGAGCTTTTGCGGGAGGTGGGCCTGGGGGAGCGGGCCTCCCACCTGCCGAGCCGCCTCTCCGGAGGGGAGCAGCAAAGGGTGGCCCTGGCCCGGTCCCTGGCCCTGGACCCCCCCATCCTCTTCGCCGACGAGCCCACGGGCAACCTGGACGCGGCCTCGCGGGAGCAGGTGGCCGCCCTCCTCTTCCAGGCCGGGCAGCGGCGGACCCTGGTCCTGGTCACCCACGACCTGGAGCTGGCCCGCCGCGCGGACCGCATCCTCTACCTCCGGGACGGGCAGCTGGTGCGGGAGGAGCTGCCGCGGGCTTCCCGGTGAGCCGGGACATCCCGCCCACCCCTCCCGTGGCAGAATACCCCCCATGGGCGAGCGCCTGGTGGTCGTGGGGGGCGTGGCGGGCGGGGCCTCCGCCGCCGCCAAGGCCAAGCGGGAGAACCCGGACCTGGAGGTGGTGGTCTACGAGCGGTCGGGATGGGTCTCCTATGGGGCTTGCGGCCTGCCTTACGTGCTTTCCGGGGAGATCCCCCGTCTGGAAAAGCTGGTGGCGAGAACCCCGGAGGAATTTCGCAAACAGGGGGTAGAAATCCACGCCCACCACGAGGTGGTGGACGTGGATCCGGAGCTTAGGACCCTCACCGTCTTTGACCACAAGGAGGGCCGCACCTTCCAGGACCGGTACGACCACCTGGTCCTGGCCACCGGGGCGAGGCCCCTCATCCCCCCCATCCCCGGCACGGAGCAGCGGGGGGTCTACACCCTAAGGAGCATGGAGGATGGGGAAGCCCTCCTAAGGGCCCTGGAAGGGGCCAAAAGGGCCGCCATCCTGGGGGCGGGGTACATCGGCCTCGAGGTGGCCGAGGCCTTCCGCAAGCGGGGCCTGGAGGTGACCCTTCTGGAGCTCAAGGACCGCCCCCTGCCCCACTGGGACGGGGAGGTGGGGAGCCTCCTTAAGGAGGAGCTGGAGCGGCACGGGGTGGAGGTCTGGACCGGGGTGCGGGTGAAGGCCCTCCGCGGCCAAGGCCGGGTGGAGGCGGTGGAGACCTCGGAAGGGGTGGTGCCCGTGGACCTGGTGCTCCTGGCCACGGGGATCAAGCCCAACACCCTCTTGGCCCAGGCCATGGGGGTGGCCCTGGGCCCCACCGGGGCCATCGCCACCGACGAGGGGATGCGCACCAACCTGGAAGGGGTCTACGCCGCCGGGGACGTGGCGGAGAGCTTCCACCGCGTCCTCAAGCGCCCCTACTGGCTGCCCCTGGGGGACGTGGCCAACAAGCAGGGGCGCACCGCCGGAAGCGTCATCGCCGGCAAGGAGGCCCGCTTCGCCGGGGTGGTGGGCACGGCCATCTTCAAGGCCTTCGGCCTGGCGGTGGCCACCACCGGGCTCTCCCTGGAGGCGGCCCTCGAGGAGGGGTTCCAGGCCCGGAAGGTCTTCATCCAAAGCCGCGACGGGGCCCATTACTACCCGGGAAGCCAGCCCCTCTGGGTGGAGCTGGTCCACGAGGAAGGGACGGGAAGGCTCCTGGGCGGGGCCGTGGTAGCCCGCGGCCACGGGGCCCTGCGCATCGACGCCCTGGCGGCCCTCCTCCACCGCGGAGGCACGGTGGAGGACCTCCTCGCCCTGGACCTGGCCTACGCCCCGCCCTATAGCCCCGTCTGGGACCCCCTTCTCATCGCCGCCCAGCAGGCCCGCTAGGCACCCGGGGCGGAAGGCCGGGTGGGAACGGCTGGGCCGCCTCCCCGGACCCCGGCCCCGCCGCGGGGCCTGGGAGGGCCAAAGGGGCGCGCCCCTTTGGGGACCAGGGCGCAGGACCTCGAGGCAAACCCCCGCCCTCCCACCCCCCACCCAGGATTACACTGCACCGGGGTGTAAACCTACTCCGGCTACACCCTACACCACCGGGTCCGCCCCGGCCAGACTGGACCTGGGAGGTGGCGGATGGAACCCCTGAGCGTGCTGACCCCGGAGATGCGGCAGGAGGCGGAGGCCCTGAGGCGGGAGTGGGAGACGAACCCCCGCTGGAAAGGGGTGCGGCGGGACTACCGCCCCGAGGACGTGGTGCGGCTCCGCCCCAGCGTGATGGTGGAGCACACCCTGGCCAGGCGAGGGGCGGAGAAGCTCTGGCGGCTTCTGCACGAGCGCCCCTACGTGCACACCTTCGGGGCCTACACCGGGGCCATGGCGGTGGAGATGGTGCGGGCCGGACTGGAGGCCATCTACCTCTCCGGCTGGCAGGTGGCCGCGGACGCCAACCTGGCCTACGAAACCTATCCCGACCAGTCCCTCTACCCGGTGAACTCCGTACCCCAGGTGGTGCGGCGGCTCAACAAGGCCCTCATGCGGGCCGACCAGGTGGAGCGCGCCGAGGGCAAGGTGACCCGGGACTGGTACGTGCCCATCGTGGCCGACGCCGAGGCGGGCTTCGGAGGCGCGCTGAACGTCTTCGAGCTCACCCGGGCCATGATCGAGGCCGGGGCGGCGGGGATCCACTACGAGGACCAGCTGGCCTCGGAGAAGAAGTGCGGCCACCTGGGGGGGAAGGTCCTGGTGCCCACCGCCCAGCACATCCGCACCCTGCAAGCGGCCCGGCTGGCCGCCGACGTGATGGGGGTGCCCACGGTGATCATCGCCCGCACCGACGCCGAGGCCGCCACCCTGATCACCAGCGACATCGACGAGCGGGACCGGCCTTTCATCCTGAAGGGCGAGCGCACCCCCGAGGGCTTCTACCGCGTCCGGAACGGGATCGAGGCGGGGATCGCCCGGGCCCTGGCCTACGCCCCCTACGCGGACGTGCTCTGGATGGAGACCTCCAAGCCCGACCTGGAGGAGGCCAGAAAGTTCGCCGAGGCGGTGAAGCGGGAGTTCCCGGACAAGCTCCTCGCCTACAACCTCTCCCCCTCCTTCAACTGGAAGAAGTTCCTGGACGACGAGACCATCGCCAAGTTCAACCGGGAGCTGGGGGCCATGGGCTACAAGTTCCAGTTCATCACCCTGGCGGGCTGGCACACCCTCAACTACTACACCTGGGAGCTGGCCAAGGGCTACAGGGCCCGGGGCATGCCCGCCTTCGTGGAGCTCCAGCAGAAGGAGTTCCTGGCCCAGGCCCAGGGCTTCACCGCCGTCAAACACCAGCGGGAGGTGGGGGCGGGCTACTACGACGAGGTGGTCCTGGCCCTCACCCAGGGGGAGGCCTCCACCCTGGCCCTCAAGGGCTCCACCGAGGAGGCCCAGTTCGCGGAGCCCGCGCCCCAGCCCTGAGCCCCAGGAAGGCTTGCCCGGCCCCGCCCCGGCGGGGCCGCTTTTAGTGTGTGGAAAAACCGGGACCCCGGGTATAAAGTGTAAACACCATGCCGGAGGCACCTACACCCTGGCTGCGCTACCTGGAAGACCTCCGTCCCCATCTCCGGGGCCGGGACCACCGGGGGAGGCGGGGCTCCTTGCGCTGGCTGGAGACCCTCATGGGGGAGCGGGGGGGGCGGGCGGGCACCGTGCGCAACATCCTCTACAAGGACCTGGGAAGCCCCGAGGAGAAGGAGCGCCTTTACGGGGTCTTCGCCGACCTCTACCGGGAGGCGGGGCTAGAGCCCCCGCCCCCCCCTGCGGAACTCTTCCTGGAGAGCGCCCGCAAGGCCCTGGGCCGGGACAAGCGGCGCATCTTCCGGCGCTTTTTGAAGGAGCTCGAGGCCGGGGAAAGGCCCCAGATGGCGGTGGTGGGCGGTCCGGCCACGGGGAAAGGGGTGCTCCTCTCCGCCATAGGGCGGGCCCTGGCCGCCCTGCCGGGGCGGGAGCCCTTCCTCCTCAACCTGGGGGGAGAGCTGGCCCAGGCCCTGGTCCCCCTGGCGGAAGGCTTGGGGGTGGCGGAGGAGGTGCGGGGCCTTTTGGCCCAGCTCTCCCCCACCCAGCCCTACATCCTCCAGGGGGCCCTGCAGCAGGAGGTCCTGGCCCTCCTGGCCCAAGCCCTGAACCGGGCGGGCCGCCCCCTCCTCCTCCGGGCCGAGGCGGAGGGAACCCTGGAGGGCCTCCCCTTGCGGGGCCCGGACGGGGCCAAGCGGGGGCTTGCCACCTGGCTGGAGCCCTTCCTCAAGACCCTCACCGTCCCCTACCTGGCCGCCCTGAGCGAGCCGCCCCCCACCCTCCCCCACCAGCCCCTCTCCCCCCCGAGCCGGGAGGAGGCCAGGCGCTTCGTACGGGAGCGCCTCCCCCACCTGCCCCCGGAGAGGCTGGAGGCCCTTGTGAACCAGGCGGGGCGGAACTTCGGGGAGCTCTCCCGCCTGGTCCTCCTGGAGGCCGCCAAGCACGACCCCCAGACCCCCCTGCAGGACGACCCCGCCCTGAGGCCCCTCCTCCTGGCCCTGGCCGCCTTCAGCCCCGAGGCCGACCCCGCCTTCCCCCTGGAGCTCCTGGAAAAGGCCCTGGGAAGGCCCCTGGAACGGCTCTCCCAGGCGGAACGGGCCCTTCTGGACTGGGTGGGGGAGGGGCTGGTGCGCCCCGCCCTCAGGAGCCTCCTTCCCGAGGAAACCCCCAGGGCGCTCCACCGCTTGGCCCTGGAGTTTTTCCCCAAGGAGAACCTGTTCCGCAAGCTCTACCACGCCCGGAAAGCTTGGGAAACCGGAGTCCTCCTGGAGCTTGTCCAGGAAGATCCCACCCGCCTCGCCCTCCTCCCCGGCCTCTGGGAGGAGGCCAGGGCCTGGCCCCGGGAGGACCAGGAGGCCCTGGCGGCGGCGGTGGTGCGTTACCGGGCGGTCCTGGGCCAGTACGCCCACCCTGAGGCGGAGGAGGCCCTAAAAGTCCTCTCCCAGGCGCAAGACCCCGCCCTGCGCACCTGGGCCCGCATCAAGGGGGCGGAGGCCAAGGCGGACGCCGCCCTTTACCGGGAGGCGGAGGAACTCCTCCCCCCCAAGGCGGACCTCCGGCACCTGGACGAGACCGCCCAGGCGGAAGGCCTCCTGGTGATGGCCGCGGTGGAGCGCTGGAAGGGGGACTACGAGCGGGCAGCCCGCTTCGTGGAGGAGGCGGAAAGCCTGCCTGTGGCCCCCTTCCTCCGGGACCGGGTACAGCTTTGGCGGGGGCTGGTGGCCAAGGACCTGGGGCGCTACGCGGAAGCCCTCGCCGCCCTGGCCCAGGTGGGCCACGACCCCCTCCTCCTGGGGCGGGCCCGCTACCAGATGGGGGACCTCCTGATGCGCCTGGGGCGCCTCGAGGCCCGGGCGCACATGGAGGAGGGCCTCAAGGCTCTGGAGGAAGGGGGGGCCCCCAGGGACGAGGTGGCCCGGGTGCGGGCCCGCTATGCCACCCTCCTCAGGCGCCTGGGGCTTTACGAGGAGGCGGGCAGGGCCATCCGCAGGGCCCTCGAGGAGGCCCTGGACCCCTTCACCCAGGCCCGGGTGGCGAGCGAGGCGGGCATCCTGGAGGTGGCCCGGGGCCGCCCCTTCGAGGCCCTGGCGCTTTTGGAACGGGCCGAGGCCTACTTCCGCCGCACGGAGGAAAGGCCCAAGGAGGCCCGCTACCGCCACCTGCGCACCCTCTTCCGCCTGGGGGCTGCCTACCTTCTCCTGGAGGCGGGCCAGCCCTACCGCCCGCCCCTCCTGGGGGGCCAGGAGGCCCCCACGGCCCGGGGCCTCCTGGCGCGCCTCCTGGAGGAACTCCCCGGGGAAAACACCGACCGCTACACCGCCCTGCGGCTGGACGCCGCGGGCCTCCTCGCCCTCCTCCTCCCCCCGGAGGAGGGAAAGGCCCTGCTCCGGCCGCTCCTGGAGCTGGAAAACCCCTACCTGCGGGCCCAGGCCCGCCTGGGCTACGCGGAGGTGCTGGTGCGGGGGGGGAGCTACGGGGAAGCCTTGGGCCAGGTGGTGGCCCTCCCCCCCCTGGAGGACCCAGGCCTCCTGGCCCAGGCCCGGGCGGTGGAGGTCCTGGCCCTCCTGGGCCTGGGGGAAAAGGAGGCCGCCTGGGCTAAGCTGGAGGAGGCCCGGCGGGGACCCCTGCCTCCCCCCTTCCGCTTCCAGCTGGGCCGGGCCCTGGGCCGCTTCTGCCCCGAACTGCACCTGCGCCTTCCCCCCTCCCCCCTGGCCCTGCCCGAGGCCCTGGGCTTCCACCTGGCAAATCCCGACTGAATCACTATACTTTTGGGGGGAGGGTGGCTATACTCTTAGTGCGAACGGGTCGCAGTAAGGGGCGACCCGGTTCCGGGAGGCGAGATGAACCAGCTGGAGATCCGCGACCTCTGGGCTTCCATCGACGGTGAGCGCATCCTCAAGGGGGTGAACCTGGTGGTCCCCAAGGGCCAGGTCCACGCCCTCATGGGCCCCAACGGGGCGGGCAAGAGCACCCTGGGCAAGATCCTGGCCGGGGACCCCGAGTACACCGTGGAGGGGGGGGAGATCCTCCTGGACGGGGAGAACATCCTGGAGCTCTCCCCGGACGAACGGGCGAGGAAGGGCCTCTTCCTGGCCTTCCAGTACCCGGTGGAGGTGCCGGGGGTGACCCTGGCCAACTTCCTGCGCCTGGCCCTCCAGGCCCGGCTCGGCCGGGAGGTGGGGGTGGCGGAGTTCTGGGGCAAGGTAAAGCGGGCCCTGGAGCTTCTGGACTGGGACGAGGACTACCTCTCCCGCTACCTCAACGAGGGCTTCTCCGGCGGGGAGAAGAAGCGCAACGAGATCCTGCAGCTTCTGGTGCTGGAGCCCACCTACGCCGTCTTGGACGAGACCGACTCCGGCCTGGACATCGACGCCCTCAAGGTGGTGGCCCGGGGGGTGAACGCCATGCGGGGCCCCGGCTTCGGCGCCCTGGTCATCACCCACTACCAGCGGATCCTCAACTACATCCAGCCCGATGTGGTCCACGTGATGATGGAGGGGAAGGTGGTGGCCACAGGCGGCCCTGAGCTGGCCCTGGAGCTGGAGGAGAAGGGCTACGAGTGGCTCCGGGAGAGGGTAAAGGAGGGAGCATGAGCCAGGTGGACCTGAAGGCCCTGGGCGAGGAGTACAAGTACCACTTCGTGGACAAGGTCAAGCCGGTCTACGTGGCCGAGCGGGGCCTCACCCGGAGGGTGATCGAGGCCATCAGCTACCACAAGGACGAGCCCGAGTGGATGCTGAAGTTCCGCCTGCGGGCCCTGGAGATCTTCCAGAAGAAGCCCATGCCCACCTGGGGCCCCGATCTCTCGGGCCTGGACCTGGACAACCTGGTCTACTACGTGAAGCCGGCGGAGACCCGGGACGCCAGGAGCTGGGAGGAGATCCCCGAGGAGATCCGCAGGACCTACGAGCGCCTGGGCATCCCCGAGGCCGAGCGCAAGGTGCTCGCCGGGGTGGGGGCCCAGTACGACTCGGAGATGGTCTACCACCGGGTGAAGGAGGAGCTGGAGCGGCAGGGGGTCATCTTCGTGGCCATCGAGGAGGGGATGAACCGGTACGAGGACCTCTTCCGGGAGCACTTCGCCACCGTGGTCCCCCCCGAGGACAACAAGTTCGCCGCCCTGAACTCCGCCGCCTGGTCCGGGGGCTCCTTCGTCTACATCCCCCCCGGGGTCAAGGTGGAGCTTCCCTTGCAGGCCTACTTCCGGGTGAACACCCCCGAGTTCGGCCAGTTTGAGCGCACCCTGATCATCGTGGACGAGGGGGCGGAGGTGCACTACATCGAGGGCTGCACCGCCCCCATGTACTCCACGGAGAGCCTGCACACCGGGGTCATCGAGATCGTGGTGAAGCGGGGGGCCCGGAGCCGCTACACCACCATCCAGAACTGGTCCACCAACATGTACAACCTGGTGACCCAACGGGCCCTGGTCTACGGGGATGCCTTCCACGAGTGGCTGGACGGCAACCTGGGCTCCAAGGTCACCATGAAGTACCCCTCCAGCTACCTCCTGGAGCCCGGGGCCCGCACGGAAATCCTCTCCATCGCCTTCGCCAAGACCGGGCAGCACCAGGACACCGGGGCCAAGATCATCCTCGGCGCTCCCCACACCTCGGGGACCATCGTCTCCAAGAGCATCTCCAAGGGGGAGGGCCGGGCCAGCTACCGGGGCCTGGTCAAGGTGCTGGACGGGGCCAGGGGGGCCAAGGCCAACGTGGAGTGCGACGCCCTCCTCATCGACCCGGAAAGCCGCACCGACACCTACCCCTACATCGAGATCGAGGAGGACACCGCCCACGTGGGCCACGAGGCCACGGTCTCCAAGATCAACGACGAGCAGATCTTCTACCTGCAGAGTCGGGGGCTCAAGGAGGACGAGGCCGCGGCCCTCATTGTGCGGGGGTTCATCGAGCCCATCGCCAAGGAGCTCCCCCTGGAGTACGCGGTGGAGCTCAACCGGCTCATCGAGCTGGAGATGGAGGGCTCCGTAGGCTAAGGGGCGTCCCTCTGGGGGTGGGGCCCCAAGGCCTCCCCCCCTTCCCACGCAAGGAGGCAGGATGCAAGTACTGGACAAGGCGCAGGTGGAGGCCCTCTCCCAGGCCCTAGGCGAGCCCGCTTGGCTTTTGGCGCGGCGGCTTAAGGCCCTCGAGGCCTTCGCCCGCCTCCCCTACCCCAGCAAGAAGGACGAGGCCTGGCGCTACACGGATCTCTCCGAGGCCCCCCTGGACCAGGAGGTGGAGGCCCCCAAGGGGCTCAGGCTCACCCGGGACGCGCTTCCCGAGGGGGTGCGGCGCCGCCTGGAGAAGACCGATGTTTCCGGCTTTCTGGTCTTTTTGGGGCCGGATTTGGTCTACGCCGAGGTGCCGGAGGAGCTTTCCGCCAAGGGCCTGGTCTTCACCAGCCTGGCCGAAGCTTTGAAGACCCACCCCGGTAAGGTGGAGGCCACCCTCTTCCGGGGGGTCTACGTGGAGGACAAGTTCGCCGCGGAAAACTCCGCCCTCTTCACCCACGGGGCCTTCCTCTACGTGCCCGCGGGGCTGGAGGTGGAAAAGCCCCTGGGGGTCTTCAAGGTCCTGCTGGAGGGCGGCCGGGCCTCCGCCGGGCGGAGCCTCCTCTTCCTGGAGGACAACGCCAAGGCCGCCTACATCGAGGAGTACCTCTCCTTGGACCTCCCCCCCACCCTCCACCTCTCCGCCACGGAGATGGTCCTCCGCCCGGGGGCCCGGCTCCGCCACGCCCACGTGCAGACCTTCGGCGAGGGGGTGTGGCACTTCCACCGGCAGCGGGCCCTTCTGGAGCGGGACGCGGGCCTCAACGACCTGGTGGTGAACCTGGGCGGGCGCTACGCCCGGAGCGAGGTGGCCTCGGAGCTCCTGGGCCCGGGGGCGGAAAGCGAGATGCTGGGCCTCTACTTCGGCCACGGAGGGCAGCACTTCGACCATTACACCCTGCAGCACCACGTGGAGCACCACACCCGTTCGG
The DNA here is from genome assembly GCF_004307015.1 of Thermus thermamylovorans. NCBI lineage: Bacteria > Thermotogati > Deinococcota > Deinococci > Thermales > Thermaceae > Thermus > Thermus thermamylovorans. Next base: position 52,048 of record NZ_SIJL01000007.1, on the reverse strand, counting down.
ACCTCCTCTACAAGGGGGCGGTGAAGGACGAGGCCCGGGCGGTCTTCTCCGGCCTCATCCGGCTGGAGCGGGGGGCCCAGCGGACGGACGCCTACCAGGCCAACCGCAACCTCCTCCTCTCCCCCACCGCCCGGGTGGACTCCATCCCCCAGCTGGAGATTGGGGCCAACGACGTGCGCTGCACCCACGGGAGCACCACCGCCCCCGTGGACGAGATGCAGCTTTTCTACCTGCAGTCCCGGGGCCTCTCCCGCCACCTGGCCCAGGAGCTTCTGGTGAAGGCCCACCTGGCGGACGTCCTCACCCGCATCCCCCTGAAGGCCCTCCGGGCCCACATCGAGGCGGTGATCGAGGAGAAGGTGCGCATCTAGGCCATGTGGACCCCGGTAGCCCAGCTCAGCGAGTTCCAGAATGGCCGCCTGGTGGTGCGGCGCCCCGAGCACAAAAAGCCCATCCTCCTCCTCTTCACAGGGGGGGAGGTCTTCGCCCTGGAGGACGTCTGCACCCACGACGACGGTCCCTTACACGAGGGAGAGCTGGAGGAGGGCAGGATCGTCTGCCCCCGGCACGGGGCCCGCTTTGACCTCAAGACGGGCCGCCAGACCCTTCCCGCCCCCAGGCCCATCCGGGTCTTCCCCGCCAGGCTGGAGGGGGATACCGTCCTCCTGGACCTCTAGACGCCCACCCCGTCCGCAAGGCCCCAAGGAAGACTTGGGGCCTTTGTCCTTGACGGCAGGCGGAAGAAGCGCTAGGGTGGGAGTACCCACCCCCCCTGGGGTGGGGGGAGGTCAGAATGGTAAAGCTGAGAGTGGAAGGCATGACCTGCAACCACTGCGTGATGGCGGTGAAGAAGGCCCTCCAGAGGGTGCCCGGCGTGGAGAAGGCCGAGGTGAGCCTGGAGCGGGCCGAGGCCCTGGTGGAAGGCCAGGCGGACCTCGAGGCCCTCCTGCGGGCGGTGGAGGAAGAGGGCTACCGAGCCGCCCTGGCGGGCTAGACCCATGCCCCACGCCCACCTCCACCTGGACCCCAAGGTGCGGGAGGAGGCCAAAAGGCGCCTCCTCTCCGCCAAAGGCCACCTGGAGGGGATCCTGCGCATGCTGGAAGACCCCCAGGTCTACTGCGTGGACGTGCTGAAGCAGCTGAAGGCGGTGGAGGGCGCCCTGGACCGGGTGGGGGAGATGGTCCTAAGGGCCCACCTCCGGGACCACGTGGCCACCGCCCACGAGCGGGGGGACGTGGAGGAGATCGTGGAGGAGCTGATGGAAGCCCTCAAGTACCGCTAGGCCATGGGGGGCCCCCTTTACGCCAGCTTAACAGGGGCCTCGTAGCCTGCCCGGTGGAGGTGAAGCCATGCGGTACCTGCCCCTTCTCTTCCTGGCCTGGACCCTGGCCCTGGCCCAGCACGCCCACCCCGCCCCAAGGGATGCCGGAGAAAGGGCCTTCCTCTCGGGCATGATCGCCCACCACGAGGGCGCTTTGGAGATGGCCCGCTACGTCCTGCAAAGGGGCAAGGACGAGGAGGTGCGGGCCTGGGCCGAGGCCATCCTCAAGGACCAGGAGCGGGAAATCGCCCTCATGCGGAGCTGGCTCCCGAGCCTGGGGGGGCTGGACCAGGCGGCTTACGGCGCCATGCGGCGGGAGATGGCGGCCATGCTGGGGAAGCTCAAGGCCGCCCCGGACCCCGACCGGGCCTTCGTGGAACTGATGCTCCAGCATCACCAGGGGGCGGTGGAGATGGCCCTCGCCGCCCTCACCGCCGCCAAGGACCGGCGGGTCCTGGACCTGGCCCGGGACATCGTCCTGGCCCAGGCGGAGGAGATGCACGCCTTCAGGCTATGGCTCTTGAGGTGAAGGTAAAGGTCAGGGGCATGACCTGCGCCAGCTGCGTGGCCCGGGTGGAGAGGAGCCTGAAACGGTCCCCAGGGGTGGAGGAGGCCTGGGTGGATCTCACCACGGAGGAAGCCTTCCTCCGCCTGGGGGAAGGGGTGGACCTGAGGGGGATCCTGAAAAAGGTGGAGGAGGCGGGCTACGAACCCGTGGTGGCCCGGGCGGAGATCCCCATACGGGGCATGACCTGCGCCGCCTGCACGGCCCGGGTGGAAAAGGCCATATCCAGGCTCCCTGGCGTCCTCTCGGTGAGCGTCAACCTGGCCACAGAGAGGGCTTCTGTGGAATACCTCCCGGACACCGTGAGCCTGCCCCGCCTGCACCAGGCCATCCGGGAAGCGGGGTACGAGCCCCTGGGGCCCGCGGAAGAGGCGGCGAGGCCCGCCCCCACCTACCGCAAGGACCTCCTGCTGGCCCTGCCCTTCGCCCTCCTCACCCTGCTTCTGGCCAAAGGACCCATGCTCTTCGGCCTGCCCCATCCCCCCAAGGCCCTGGAGGTCCTGGCCGCCCTGCCCGTGCTCTATGCGGGCCGGCGCTTCTTCCGCCAGGGCCTGGCCGAGGTGCGGCACCTGGCCTTCGGCATGAGCACCTTGGTGTCCCTGGGAGTGGGGAGCGCCTACCTCTACTCCTTCCTGGTCCTCCTCTTCCCCGCCCTCTTCCCCGAGGGGGCCCGCCACCTCTACCTGGAGGCAGGGGCGGTGATCCTGGCCCTGGTCCTCCTGGGCAAGCACCTGGAGGAAGGGGCCAAGGGCAAGGCCTCGGAAGCCATCCGCAAGCTCCTGGCCTTAAGGCCCAAGACCGCCCGGGTGGTGGGGGAAGAGGGGGAGAGGGAGATCCCCGCGGAGGCCCTCATCCCCGGGGACCGGGTGCGGGTATTGCCGGGGGAGCGCATCCCCGCGGACGGGGTGGTGGTGGAGGGCCAAAGCCACGTGGACGAGTCCATGCTCACCGGGGAGCCCCTCCCCAAGGCCAAGGGGCCGGGGGATGGGGTGGTGGGCGGGACGGTGAACGGGGAAGGGGCCCTTCTGGTACGGGTCACCCGGGTGGGGGAGGCCACGGTCCTGGCCCAGATGGCCCGCCTGGTGGAGGAGGCCCAGGGGCACAAGCCCCGGGTGCAGGAGGTGGGGGACCGGATCGCCCGGGTCTTCGTGCCCGTGGTGCTGGGGATCGCCCTCCTGGCCTTTGGCCTCTGGATGCTGCTGGGCCCCGAGCCGCGCCTGGCCTACGCCTTCGTGGCCGCCCTCTCCGTCCTCCTCATCTCCTGCCCTTGCGCCATCGGCCTCGCCACCCCGGCGGCCATCGCCGTGGCCACGGGTAGGGCAGCGGGAATGGGCCTCCTCTTCCGCAAGGGGCGGGCCCTCGAGGCCCTGGCCCGGGCGGACACCCTGGTCCTGGACAAGACGGGGACCCTCACCCTGGGACACCCCGCCCTCACCGAGGTCCTCCCCTTCGGCCCGGGCGAGGAGGAGGCGCTGAGGCTTGCCGCCGCTTTGGAAAGGGGAAGCGAACACCCCATCGCCAAGGCCCTCCTGGAGGCCGCCCGTGGGCTTCCCCTCCCGGAGGCCGCAGGGGTGCGGGCCCGGCCCGGAGAGGGGGTGGAGGGGGTGGTGGAGGGCAGGAGGCTTTACCTGGGAAGCCAGGCCCTCATGGAGCGGCTCGGGGTGCCCCTTCCCCGGGAGGCCCAAGAGCTTTCCCAAAAGGGCTACACTCCCCTTTACCTGGCGGATGGGGAGAGGCTTTTGGCCGCCTTCGGGGTCTTTGACCCCCCGAGGCCCGAGGCGCCAGGGGTGGTGGCCGCCCTAAAGGCCCTAGGCCTCAAGCCCGTCCTCCTCACCGGGGACCACCCCGTCCCGGCCAGGCGGGTGGCCGAGGCCTTGGGCATAGAGGAGGTGCTGGCCGGGGTACGCCCCGAGGGCAAGGTGGAGGCCATACGGCGCCTCCAGGCGGAAGGACGCCAGGTGGTCTTCGTGGGGGACGGTATCAACGACGCCGCCGCCTTGGCCCAGGCGGACGCGGGGGTGGCGGTGGGCACGGGCACGGACATCGCCATCGAGGCCGGGGACGTGATCCTCCTTTCCCCAAACCTCTTCGGCCTGGTGAACGCCATCCTCCTCTCCCGCCGCGCCTTGCGCACCATCTACCTCAACTTCTTCTGGGCCTTCTTCTACAACGTCCTCCTCATCCCCGTGGCCGCCGGGGCCCTTTACCCCTTCACCGGCCTGCTCCTCAACCCCATGCTGGCGGCCGCCGCCATGAGCCTCTCCAGCCTCTTCGTGGTGAGCAACTCCCTCAGGCTTAGGGGCTTCCGCCCCGGCCCCGGACGGGGCGCCCCCTCCCCGGCAACAGGCGGGGAAACCCTCCCCCGCGAAGGAGGTGCGGCATGATGCCCTGGATGCACGGATGGTACGGCTATGGCCCCCCCGGGGGCCTAGGGTGGAGCCTTTGGGCGTGGATCCACCCCTTGCTCCTGCTGGGCCTCCTGATCCTCGGCGTCTACCTGGTGGTCCGGGCCCTCACCCCCAGGCGGGAGGACCGGGCCCTGGAGATTCTAAGGGAACGCTACGCCCGGGGAGAGATCGACAAGGAGACCTTTGAGCGCATGAAGCGGGACCTCTCATGAGGGTTCTCCTGGTGGACGACGACCCGGCCCCCCTCGAGGTCCTGGGAGCCTACCTCCGGGGGGCCGGGTTCGAAGTTCTGGAAGCGGAGAACGGGGAAAAAGCCCTGGAGCTTTTCCCCCGGGCCGACCTGGTCATCCTGGACCTCATGCTGCCTAAGCTGGACGGCTTCCAGGTCTTGGAGTACATCCGCCGCGATAGGCCTGAGCTCCCCGTCCTCATGTTGACCGCCCGGGGGGGAGAGGAGGAAAGGGTTAAGGGGCTGGAGCTGGGGGCCGACGACTACGTGGTCAAGCCCTTCAGCCCCAAGGAGGTGGTGGCCCGGGTCAAGGCCCTCCTAAGGCGGGCCGGCCTCAAGGAGGAGCTCAGCTATGGCCCCTTGCGCCTTCTTCCCAAGGAGCGGCAGGCCTACCTGGAGGGCAAACCCCTTCCCCTTTCCCAGCTGGAGTTTGACCTCCTCCTCACCCTGGCCCAGCACCCGGGCATGGTTTTCACCCGGGAAAGGCTCTTGGAAAAGGTGTGGGGACCGGACTTCCCGGGCATAGACCGGGTGGTGGACGTGCACATCGTCGCCCTAAGAAAGAAGCTCATGGACGATCCGGAAAACCCCCGGTTCATCGAAACGGTACGGGGGGTGGGGTACCGCTTCCGGGAAGGCGATGCGCCCCAAGATAGCTTCGCAGATCTTCGCTAAGCTCTTCCTCAGCCACCTTCTGGTGGCCCTCCTGGCCCTGTTCCTCTTCTTCCTACTGGCGGAGACCCTGGCCCCCTCCTTCTACCGGGGGCATGTGGAACGCATGTACCACGCCCTATCCATGATGGGCGGACTCATGATGGGCGAGGCCTTAAGGCGGGACCTCGAGGAAGGCCTCCGCTCCACCCTCACCACCGCCCTCCTCGCCGCCCTTCCCCTCTCCGTGGCCGGGGCCGCCCTCTCCGCCTCCTTCGCCAGCCTGCGCTTCTCCCGCACCGCCAGGCTTCTGGCCGAGGGAAGCCGCCGCATGGCCCAGGGGGAGTACCGGGTGCGCCTTCCCGTCCTGGAGAAGGACGAGCTGGGGGAGCTGGCCCTCCACTTCAACCGCCTGGCCGAAGCCCTGGAACGGGTGGAACAAAGCCGGGTGGGGCTCATCGGCACCGTGGCCCACGAACTCAGGACTCCGCTGTCGGCCCTGCAAGCCTACGCCGAGGCCCTGGCGGACGGGGTCATGGAGCCCGAAAAAGCAGCGGAAAGGATCCAGCAGGAAGTGCGGGCCATGAGCCGGCTGATCCGGGATCTCTCCCTGGTTTCCCAGGTGGAATCGGGGGCTGTGGAGCTTCACCCCGAGCCCCTGGATCCCAAAGGCCTCCTGGAACAGGCGGCGGAACGCTTCCGCCCCGCCTTCCAGGCCAAGGGAGTGGCCCTGGAAGTGGCGGCCCCCTCCTTTCTCCCCCGGGTCTGGGCCGATGCGGAACGGACCCTCCAGGTGCTCGCCAACCTGCTTTCCAACGCCCTTCGCCACACCCCAGAGGGGGGAAGGGTGAGGCTTGGGGCGGAAAGGACAGGCCAGGCAGTGGTCTTCAGCGTGGAGGACACCGGGCCCGGCATCCCCGAGGAACACCTTCCCCGCATCTTTGAGCGCTTCTACCGCATAGACCCTTCCCGCAGCCGTCAGGACGGGGGAACCGGAGTGGGCCTCACCATCGCCAAGAGCCTGGTGGAAGCCATGGGGGGAAGGATCTGGGTGGAAAGCCAGCTGGGCCGGGGAAGCGTTTTCCGCTTCACCCTGCCCCTTTACACAGGCTTAACGGGAAAGGCTTAGGGTGGGAGCCATGAAGAAGCTTCTGGCGCTTGCCCTTGGCGTGGCTTTAGGCCTGGCCCAGGCTCCTAGCCCCGAGGCCCTCAAAGGCCTGGGGCCTGAGGAGACCCTGGCCCTGGCCAAGCGGTGGCGGGAGGAAGGGCAAAGGGTGGTGAGCTACGTAACCCCCGAGGCCTTCTTCTTCGAGTTCCCGGATGGCCGCAAGGCCCAGGTGGCCCTCAAGGACCGCTTCCTCCTGGCGGTGGCCCCCTACGTGAACCGGACCCACCCCTGCCAGGTCCACTACTTTTCCAGCTGCACCGGAGAACTGCAGGGGGAGGTCTTGGAGGTTCGGGTGCTGGAGGGGGAGAAGGAGGTGATCAAAACCCAGGTTAAGACTGGGAAGGACGGGTTCTTTGAGCTCTGGCTTCCCCGAAACCGCCGCTACACCCTCGAGGTCCGCCGGGGGGATCTGCTGGCCACGGGCCCCATCACCACCTTCCGGAATAGCCCCACCTGCCTCACCACCTTCCGCCTTAGGGCGCCTTAGCCTTCCAGGCCGCCCCGGCCACATGAGGGGCCACCAGGGGAAGCGGCAGGGCGAAGGCCTCCGCCTCCACCCGGGCAAACCCAGCTTCCTGGATGAGGGCCAGGGTTTCCCGGTTGGGGTGGCAGCCGTCCCCCAAAACCCCCCATAAGGGGCAGAGGAGGTCCTGGGCCCGGCGCAGGGGGGAGCCCCGGGGGGCGGCCACGTGCTCCAGGAAGACGAAGCGCCCCCCGGGCTTCAACACCCTGAGGATCTCCGCCAAAGCCGCCCTGGGATCCACCACCGAGCAAAGGACCAAGGTGGCCACCACGGCCTCCACGCTCTCTTCCGGCAGGGGGATGGCCTCTACCTGGCCTAAAAGAACCTCGCCGGAAAGCCCCCTGAGGCTCAGGGCCCGCCGGAGGTGAGGGTGGAAGTAGGGATTGGGCTCGAGGCCAATCCAGTGGACGCCACCCGGCAGATAGGCCAGGTTAACCCCCGTCCCCGGGCCGATCTCCAAAACCTTCCCCGCCAGGCTTCCCAGGAGTTTCTTCCGCCAGGTTTCGCTCAAGCCCACGTGCCGACGGGAAAGGGGGGGAAGGAGGGTGGCGAACAATCGAGCCCTTAAACCCTTCTTCATCCCCTTGCCTCCCATGCTAGAGGTTCCAGTAAAGCACCGTGTCCAAAATCCCCAGGGCCACGAAGACTGCCCCTGCACCCCTTAGAAGATGGCTTCCCACTTGGCGCATCCCCTTGAGGGCCCGGCCCCGGCCCATGCGGGTGAAAAGGAGGAGCAGAAACCCAGGGGAAAGCCCGTCCCCAGGGCGAAGAGAAGGGGAAAGAGAAACCCAAAGGAAGAAGCCAGGGCCAAAGGGAGTAGAAGCCCGAAGAAAAGCCAGAAGAGGGTAGGGCAGAAGGCCAAGCCGTAAACCCCGCCCAGAGCCAGGGGCCCCAGAAGCCCATCCCACGCCCTCACCCGGGCCGCCCAGTCCTCCGGTGCTGCCCAGGCCAGGGGCCAGCGCACCACCCCCAAAAGACCCAGGCCTACCAGGACCATAAAGGGCCCCAGGGCCAGCCGCACCGGGCGGAAGATAGCCCCGGGGTTGTCCAGGGTCCCGCCCAAAACGAAGAGAACCACCCCGGCGAGCACCAGGTAGGTGAAGGCCTTCCCCAGAAGAAAGGCCAGAAACCTGGGCCAGACCCTTCCCTCGAGGGCGGAAGGAGCCAGATAGGCCAGGGCACTGGCCCCAGTGGTGATCTGGCAGGGAGCAAAGGCCGCCAAGATCCCCAGGAGGAAAGCGGAAAGCCAAGGAACCCCCACCTCCCGCCTCAGGCCATCCACCCAGGGAGCCAGGAGAGCGTACAGGGTGTTGGCCGTTCGGTAAAGGCTTCGGGAAACCTCCTCCAGTAGCCCGCTTCCCAGGGCCAACCCCACCAGGCCTAGGACAGCAAGACCAAGCGCCAGGAGCCCTCTTCGCATGCCCACCAGCTTAAGGGCCAAACGTTAAGCGCCGGTAAAACCCCTTTATGCCAGCTTAACAATACCGGCCTAGGGTACAGGTGGAGGTGGATCGTGGGCATGATGGGTTGGGGCAGCATGGGTTTCGGGTGGTTCTTCGGGCTTCTCAACATGCTCCTGGTTCTGGCTCTCTTGGGGCTTCTCCTGTACCTGGGCCTTCGGGCCTGGGAACGGGGAAGCGGGGAGCCGAGAAAGGATGCGGCCCTGGAAGCCCTGCGCCTCCGGTACGCCAGGGGCGAGCTGGACAAGGAAACCTACAAAAGGTTACGCAAGGAACTGGAAAAGGGAGGTGGAGCATGAAACGCTACGGTTTAACTTTAGGAGTTCTGGCCCTTATGCTTTTAGGCCTTGCCCTCACCCAGGGCATGATGGGGGGTTTTGGTCCGGGGATGATGGGCTATGGCTCGCAGTACGGTCCGGGGATGATGGGCTACGGCATGATGGGCGGCCAGGGGATGATGGGCATGATGGGGGTCTACCCTCCGGAGGCCCGGCCCATCCCCCAGAAAGAGGCCAAAGCGCGGATGGAAGCCTACGCCAAGCGCATCTACCCGGGGGCACGCCTTAAGGACTTCATGGCCTTCAGCCAAAACTACTACGCCCAGGTGGTGGACGAGAAGGGGCAAGGGCTTTTTGAGCTCATCGCCGATCGCTACACGGGGGTGGTTTCCCCGGAACCTGGCCCCAACATGATGTGGAACACCCGCTACAGCATGATGGGCGGGCCCGTGCAGCCTCCTGTCCGCTTCCCCTTGACGGAAGCCAGGAAGCTGGCCGAGACCTTCCTGAAAGGCTACCTCCCGGGTGCCCAGGTGCTGGAAGCCGGGGCTTTCCCCGGGTACTACACCTTTGACTTCGGGCGCAAGGAGGTGGAGGGCATGCTCTCCGTGAACGCCTACACGGGGGAGGTCTGGGTCCACACCTGGCACGGCTTCTTCCTCGGGGAGTAAGGCTAGGGGGCCCCTGCCCGGGGCAGCTGCCCCGGGCAGGGGCCCAGGCCTTCCCATACCCCCATAGACCGCTCAATATGACTTTCACGAAAAGCCTTTTCTCTTGGGCTCCGCTACACTTTAGGTAGGGAGGGTACCATGACGGACTTGAGGAAAACCCTGAAGGCCAGCCTGACCGAGGCCCGGGCCCGGCTGGAAGCCGCCTTGAAGGAGGAAGGCTTCGGCATCCTCACGGAGATCGACGTGGCCGCCACCCTTAAGGCCCGCCTGGGCCTGGAAAGGCCCCCTTACCTGATCCTGGGAGCCTGTAACCCGAGCCTCGCCGCCAAAGCCCTCGAGGCCGAGCCCGACCTCGGCCTCTTCCTGCCCTGCAACGTGGTCCTGCGGCAGGAGGGAGAGGAGATAGCGGTCCTGGTCCAGGACCCCGAGGGGACCTTTGCCCTCCTACCGGAGGGGGTGCGGGCTAAGCTAGGAACCCTGCCCCAGGAGGCGAGGGAACGCCTGGCGCGGGCCCTGGCCCGGCTCTAACCCCCAGGGATACACTGAGGGCATGGACCTAAGCCGCATCCGGGAGGACTTCCCCCTCATCGCCGGCCATCCCGAACTGGTCTACCTGGACTCCGCCGCCACCAGCCAGAAGCCCAGGCGGGTCCTGGAAGCCCTGGACCGCTACTACCGGGAGCTCAACGCCAACGTCCACCGCGGGGCCTACCGCCTCTCCGTGGCCGCCACCGAGGCCTACGAGGAGGCCAGGCGCCGCCTGGCCCGCTTCCTGGGGGCGGAGGAACGGGAGATCGTCTTCGTGCGCAACACCACCGAGGCCCTGAACCTGGTGGCCTACGCCTGGGGCCTGAGGAACCTGAAGGAAGGGGACGAGATCCTGGTCACGGAGATGGAGCACCACGCGGGCCTGGTGCCCTGGCACCTGGTGGCGGGGCTCAAGGGAGCCCGGATCAAGGCCATCCCCCTCACGGAGGAGGGGCGGCTGGACCTTTCCGCCCTGGACGCCCTCCTCACGGAAAGGGTGAAGGTGGTCTCCCTGGTGCACATGTCCAATGTGCTCGGCACCATCAACCCCGTGGCGGAGATTGCCAAAAAGGCCAAGGCGGCCGGGGCGCTGGTGGTGGTGGACGGGGCCCAAAGCGCCCCCCACCTCCCGGTGGACGTGAAGGCCCTGGGGGTCGACTTCTTTGCCCTCTCGGGGCACAAGATGCTGGGGCCCACGGGGGCCGGGGTGCTCTTTGGACGGTACGAGGTGCTGGAGGGGATGATGCCCTTCCTGGGGGGCGGGGAGATGATCCGCGAGGTCCACGTGGACCGCTCCACCTACGCCCCCCCGCCCGGGCGCTTTGAGGCCGGCACCCCGCCCATCGCCGAGGCCATCGCCCTGGGGGAGGCGGCCCAGTACCTCATGGAGGTGGGCATGGAGCGGGTCTATGCCCACGACCGGGCCCTTTTGGACTACGCCCTGAAGCGCCTTGCGGAGGTGCCGGACCTCAGAGTCTACGGGCCTATGGGGCCGGACCGGGGCGGGGTCATCCCCTTCACCTTAGGGCGGCTCCATCCCCACGACCTGGCCACCTTCCTGGACGGGGAGGGGATTGCGGTGCGGGCCGGGCACCACTGCGCCCAGCCCCTGCACCGCAAGCTGGGCCTGGCCGCCACGGCCCGGGCGAGCTTCTACCTCTACAACACCTTCGAGGAGGTGGACCGCTTCGTGGAAGCCCTCCTCCGCATCCATACCCGGTACCGGGCCTGGCTATAATGGGGGAATCCATGAGCGTCCTCGATGAGCTTTACCGGGAGATCATCCTCAAGCACTACCAAAGCCCCAAGAACTTCGGGGTCCTGCCCCAGGCCACCCGGGTGGCGGGAGGCATGAACCCCTCCTGCGGGGACCAGGTGGAGGTGATGGTGCGGCTGGAAGGGGACACCATCGCCGACATCCGCTTCCAGGGCCAGGGGTGCGCCATCAGCACCGCCAGCGCCTCCCTCATGACCGAGCTGGTGAAGGGGAAGAAGGTGGCGGAGGCTTTGGAGCTTTCCCGGAGGTTCCAGGCCATGGTGGTGGAGGGCGCCCCCCCGGACCCCGCCCTGGGGGACCTCCTGGCCCTCCAGGGGGTGGCCAAGCTCCCGGCGCGGGTGAAGTGCGCCACCCTGGCCTGGCACGCCCTGGAGGAGGCCCTGAGGTGAGGCGCTACCCCGCCCACAAGGTCACCCCCCTCCTGGTGCAGTACCCGGACCTGATGCAGGCCTGGAAGGAGGCGGCGGAGGCGGGGCTCTTAAGGGCGGAAAGCCGGGGCAAGGAGAACGTGGTGGTGGTCCAGGACCTGGGGCTCATCGCCCGGCTCAAGGCCCTGGGCCTGGAAGGCGAGCCCGTGGAGGAAGCATGACCCGCGGCCTGGTCTTTCTGCACGCCTTCCCCTATGGCCCCCGCATGTGGGAGGGGGAGGTGGCCTACTTCCGGGGAAGGCTTTCCCTCCTGGCCCCCCCCTACCTGGGCCTATCCCTCCCCGAGGCGGCGGAAAAGGTCCTGGGGGAGATGGACGAGGCGGGAATGGAGGAGGCGGTCTTCGTGGGGCTTTCCATGGGGGGCTACCTCATCTTTGAGCTCTGGCGGAAGGCCCCCGAGCGCTTCCTGGGCCTGGTGCTGGCGGATACCCGCGCGGGGGCGGACACGGAGGAGGCCCGCAGGAACCGCTACGCCCTCAGGGAACGGGTCCTCCAGGAAGGGGTGGGCTTCCTCCCCGAGGCCCTTCTCCCAAGCCACCTGGGCAAGACCACCCGGGAGGAGCGCCCCGAGGTGGTGGAAAGGGCCCGGGCCCTCATCCTGGAGGCCAGCCCCGAGGCGGTGGCCGGTAGCCTCCTGGCCCTGGCGGAGCGCCCCGACTCCACCCCCCTCCTCCCCGGGATGCGCCGCCCGGCCCTGGTCCTGGTGGGCGAGGAGGATACCCTCACCCCCCCGGAGGAGGCCAAGCGAATGGCCAGGGCCCTGCCCGACGCCCGCCTCCTCCTCCTCCCCGAGGCCGGGCACCTGGCCAACCTGGAAAACCCCAGGGCCTTCCGCACGGCCCTTCTGGGCTTTTTGGCCGAGGTGCTCTAGAGGCGGAAGGCCTCCTCCGCCCCCAGGGTCAGGTCCAGGCAGGGGAGGTAGACCTCTTTCCCCTCCTCCTCCAGGAAGCCCTCGGGGGCCCTGCGGTAGGCGGTGAAACGGCGGGCCTCGGGGTCCACTAGGAGATAGACCTCCAGGCTGTCTAACGTTTCGTAGAGGGCCCGCTTCTCCCGGCGGTCCTGGGCCGCGGTGGCGGGGGAAAGGACCTCCACCACCAGGCAAGGGCTTTCCTCGTAATAGGGGTGGGGCGGCCCTGGGGCACAGACCACCATCACATCCGGGTAGTAGACCGCCTCGTCCCGGATCCTGAGCTTCATGTCGCTCATGTAGACCCGGCAACCCTTAGCCCTGGCCGCTTCCAGGAGGCGGGCGGCGATGTTGAGGGCCACCCGGTTGTGCAGGGCGCTGGATCCGGCCATGGCGTAGAGGCGGCCCCGCAGGTACTCCCGCCGCACGGGGGATTGGGCCTCCTCCTCCAGGTAGGCCTCGAGGCTAAGGGGCAGCTTCCGGGCCAGCACGCCTCCATGATGCCCGAGGGCTCGGCCCGCGGGCAAGCTCTAAGCACCCCGTCGTGGCTTGCGCCACGACGGGGGCCCCAGAAAAGCCACCTCAGCCTTTGCCTATGGGGCAACCTTGGTGCACAGGCACTTAGGCGCCCCGCTGCCGCTTGCGCGGCAACGGAGGGCCCAAAGAGCCCGGCGGCATCACTCCGCCTTGGGCTCCCGGGCCATGAGGGCGGAAAGGGCTTTCAAGGGATCCAGCCCCTCGTAGACCACCCGGTACACCGCTTCGGCGATGGGAAGCTCAAGCCCCGCCCGCTCCCGCCAGGCCATGAGGGCCCTCACCGCATAGAGCCCCTCCACCACCCCCCGGTCCTCGAGGCGCGCCAAGGCCTCCCCCCGCACCAGCCTCTCCCCCGCCCCCCGGTTGCGGGAGTGGAGGCTAAAAGCGGTAGCCAAAAGGTCCCCTAGGCCGGAAAGCCCGTAGAAGGTAGCCTCCTCCCCTCCCATGGCCGTCCCAAAGCGCACCATCTCCTTTAGACCCCGGGTGAGGAGGGCCGCCTTGGCGTTATCCCCCAGGCGGAGCCCGTCCACCATCCCCGCCGCCAGGGCCAGGACGTTCTTAAGGGCTCCGCCCAGCTCCACCCCCCGGAGGTCGGGGCTGGTGTAGACCCGGAAGGTGGGGCCCGAGAAGAGCTCCTGGACCCGTCGGGCGAGCTCCTCTGGCCCCGCGGCCACGCTGGCCGTGGGCAGGAAGCGGGCCACCTCCTCTGCGTGGTTGGGGCCAGAGAGGGCAGCCACCGGGCGGCCCGTAAGGGCGGCGACCACCTGGCTGGCCGTCCAAAGCTCCCCTTCCCGGTGGAGGAGCCCCTTGGTGGCCGAGAGGTACCAGGGGGCCGGGGGCAGGGCCTTTAGGGCCTCCTCCAGGGCCTTGGAGGGCAGGGCCACCACCGCGAACTCCGCCCCCAGGAGGGCCTCCTCGGGGTCCGCGGTGGGGTGGAGGTAGGCGGGCAGGGCCACCCCGGGCAGGTAGTCCCGGTTCTCCCGCATGGCCTGTAAGCGCTCGGCGTGCTCCGCCCGCCGGGCCAGGAGGGCCGTGGGGATGCCCTTGCTGGCCAAAAGCACCCCCAGCGCCGTCCCCCAAGCCCCCGCCCCCAGGACGGCCACCTTCACAGCAGGTACCTCAGCTCGAAGGCCTCGTACCAGGCGGCGAGGAGGAGGAAAAGCGCCCCCAGGTAGAAGGCCAGGAGGAGCCCCCTGAGCCCCTTCCGGTACCCCTCCCCCCCCGCGGTCTTGGCCAGGAGGACCAGGCCGCCGAAGGTCACCAGGATGTAGGCCTGGAGCTCCAGGAGGAGGGTGGGCAGGTGGAGGAGGAAGGCCGGGCCCAAAAGGGCCGGGGAGAGGGCGAAGCCGAAGACAAAGTAGCGCACGGCGTTCAGGAGGAGGACCGGGACCCCCAGGAGGAGGGCGGGGAGGAAGCCGGTGAGGAAGAGGCCCTGGCTGAAGTTCCAGTGGAAGATGACCCCAGCGAGGACCAGGACCCCCCGCCCCACCGCCTCCCCCAGCCCGATGGCCTCCAGGGCCCCCCCGAAGAGGACCTGGAGGGCGCGGGCGAGCTCGGGCATCCCGTAGGCCAGGAGGGCTCCCAGGGCGAAGAGGCCGTAGAGGAGGAGGTTGGTGAAGAGGTAAAGCCCCCGGTGGGCCCCAATCAGGGCCAAGCTCTCCAGAAGCCAGGCCCTAAAGGGGGAGGGCTGGAAGAGGAGGAAAAGCCAGAAGAGGCTCAGGAGCAAAAACCCCCACCCCGCCAGGGGGGTGAGGAGGTAAGGGGGCAGGGCCATCCCCTGGGGACGGAAGTAGACCCTCTGCGCCTCCCCCCCTTCCAGGACCACCACCACCTCCCCCACCTCCTCCCCTCTGGCCGCGGGGAAGCGAACCCGGTCCCCCTCCACCTTTGGGCTTTCCTGGTTCACGGTGAGGCCCGGGGGAGGCGGGGGAAAGCGGGCGTAGCGCTCCAGAAGCCCCGGGGCCTCCTCCGGGGGGGCCCGGAGGACCTCCTCCAGCCTCGGGGAGAGCTCCCCCCTAAGCCAACGCCCCACCGCCTCCCGAGCCGCTTCCTCCGAAGCGGCCTGGGCCCAGGCGAGGGGGGTTAGAACCAGGCCACAAAGGGCCAGCAGGCGCCTCATTCAGACCTCCTCCAGGGGCAACTCCTCCCGGCACAGGGGGCATGCCTCCTCGGGGTACTGGGGCACCTCCAGCTCCAAAAGGACCCGGAAGGGCACGCCGAAGGCCGCCTTCCCCCCGCTACGGTCCACGATGGCTCCTACCCCCACCAGCACCCCGCCTCGCGCCTCCGCCGCCTGGATAGCCTTCCTGACGCTTTCCCCGGTGGTCACCACGTCCTCCACCGCTAAAAAGCGGTCCCCGGGGTTCACGGTGAGGCCCCGGCGGAGGGTCATGCCCCCTTGCCCATCCTTCTCGGCGAAAAGGGCCCGAGCCCCCAGGGCCTTGGCCACCACGAAGGAGAGCACCACCCCCCCCAGGGCCGGGCCGATGACGAAGTCTACCCGCTCGTCCTCAAAAAGCCGGCCCAGGGCCTCCCCCACCGCCTCCGCGTAGAGGGGGTGCTGGAGGAGAGCCGCGGACTGCAGAAAGAAGGGGGTGTGGAGCCCGGAGCGCAGGAGGAAATGCCCCTGCAAAAGGGCCCCCGTCCTGCGGTAAAGCTCCAGAACGTCCATCCCTCCTACTCTACCAAAGCCGCAAGGAGGGCTTCCGCCGCCTCCAGGGCCCCCTCCAGGTCCGGCCGGCCCCTGGGGTAGAAGAGGGCGCGGGCCGAGGCGTTCAGGAGGCCCGGACCCTTGAGGGGCTTCCCTCCTTGCGCCCCTACCCCGGGGAGGAGAAGGGGGGCATGGGGGGCCGCCTCCCGCACCCTCTGGACCGCCTCCGGGTAGGTGGCCCCCACCACCAGTCCCACCCGGCTCCAGGGGCCCTCCAGGTACCGCCTCCCTTCCTCCGCCAAGACCTCCGCCAGGTGGAGGTAAAGGGGCCTCCTCCCCACCTCCAGATCCTGCAAAAACCCCGCGCCGGGGTTGGAGGTCTTGGCCAGGACGAAGACCGCCCCCCCGCTCCTTTGTGCCGCCCGGAAGAAGGGCTCCAGGGCGTCCAGGCCCAGGTAGGGGTTCAGGGTGAGGGCGCTTCCCGGAAAGCGGAGGAGGTAGGCCTCGGCGTAGGCCTCGGCGGTGGAGCCGATGTCCCCCCGCTTGCCGTCGAAGAGGACGGGCAAGCCCATCACCCGGGCCCCGCTGGCCAGCTCCAGGAGGAGGGCCATCCCCTCGGGGCCCAGGGCCTCGAAGAAGGCCAGCTGGAACTTCACCGCGGCCAGGCGGGGGGCGAGGGCCTCGAGGACCTCCAGGCTGTAGCGCCTGAGGTGCGGGATGGGCTCCTTGCCGTGCAGGCCCGGCCTCGGGTCCACCCCCAGGACCAAGGGGGGGCGGGCAAGGGCCTCCAGGAAGTCCACGCCTACCACTATAGGCTACAGGCCAGGCTACAGGCCGCGGCGGGCCCCCGCCCCGAGGAGGGAGGGGCCCGCGCCAGGGCCCCGGCGCCCTCCCCCTGGACCAGGAGGAGGGCCGCCCGACAGAGCCCCTTCTCCAAAAGGCGCTCCAGAAGCTGCCCTGAAGCCCAAGGGGCCAGGGGGAAAGCCCCCTTCGGGGTGGGCCGGAGGGGCCGGGGCAGCCCCAAGGCCTGCCGCAGGGCCAGGAGGAAGGCCTCGTAGGCTCCCCCGCTTTCCCCGAGGAACCGGGCCGCCTCCCCTTCCCTACCCCAAGCCCGGGCCAGGGCTCGAGCCGCCTCGAGGGTCAGGGCCAGGTCCTGGGGGGCGAGGCGGAGGGCGGAAGGGGGGAGGGAAAGAAGGCCAAGAGGGCCCGGCCGGGCCTCCAGCCGGTCCAGCAGGCGCCGGGTCCAGGGGCAGTCCACGGCGGGGACAGCCCCCGCCCCCGGCCTACTCCCGGGGGACCCCGAGAACCCTGCCTTGACGCCGGAGCCGCCCCAGGCGTAGAGTGGCGGGCGTACCACAAGGAGGAGGTATGAAGAAACTGGTCCTCGCTCTCGGCCTTCTCGCCCTGGCCGCCTGCCAGCAGCAGACCGGCCTGAGCCCCCAGGCCCTGCGGGAAGCAGGCCAGACCTACATCGCCGTCCTGGAGGCCAAGGAGGTGAGCCCCTCCCGCTTCGCAGAAGGGCTCGCTGCCCTGGAGCGGGCTCACGGCCTTGCCATCCCCGCCGAGGACCGCCTCGAGGCCCTGGGGATGGTCATCCTCCGAGGCCTTTCCCCCGCCAAGGCGGAACGCCTGGCCCAGGACCCGAGGGTGTACGGCCTCACCCCCGATCGGGAGGTCTGGGCCTTCGCCCAGACCGTCCCCTGGGGGGTCGAGCGGGTGGGGGCCCCCACCACCACCGCCAAGGGGGCAGGGGTGTCCATCTACATCCTGGACACGGGTATTAAGGTGGGGCACGAGGACCTCACCAACCTCGCGGGAGGCCACGCGGTGGTGAAATGCCGCGGGCGCTGCCGGGCCCCCTACGACGACGACAACGGCCACGGCACCCACGTGGCCGGGACGGCGGCCGCGGTAAACAACAACGTGGGCGTGCTCGGCGTGGCCCCCGCCGCCGAGCTCTGGGCGGTAAAGGTCCTCTCCAACAGCGGCTCCGGCTCCATCAGCGGCATCGTTCAGGGCCTCAACTGGGTCATCGCCCACGACAACGGGGGGAAGCCCAAGGTGATCAACATGAGCCTGGGGGGCCGGGGTCGGGACGACCAGGACGGCCAGTACTGCCCCGCCAACCGCTCCACCGATGCCTTCCACAACGCTATCCAGAAGGCGGTCTGCGACCACAACATCACTGTGGTGGTGGCCGCAGGCAACGACGGGGCCGACGCCGCCAACTACGTTCCCGCCGCCTACGACGAGGTCCTCACCGTGAGCGCCACCAACAGCCAGGACGACTGGCCTTCCTGGTCCAACTACGGCCCTGACGTGGACCTGGCCGCCCCTGGGGTCTCCATCCTCTCCACCTGGCACACCTCCACCAGCGCCTACAACACGCTAAGCGGCACCTCCATGGCCAGCCCCCACGTGGCGGGGGCCGCCGCCCTGGTGCTCTCCCTCCACCCCCACTCCACCCCCGCCCAGGTGCGGCAAACCCTTCTGCAAAACGCCGAGAGCACCGCTTCCTGGACGAACACCTCCGGCAAGCCCCACCCCGAGCCCTTCCTGAACGTGCGGGGCTTCTAGGGCTTTAGGGGCTGCCACCCCCCGGGATACCGGGCTACCTTAGGCTTAGGGCATGCGCATCCTGGTTTCCAACGACGACGGCATCTTCTCCCCCGGCATCAAGGCCCTGGGCCTGGCCATGCGGGCCTTGGGCGAGGTCTACGTGGTGGCCCCCGACGTGGAGCAGTCGGCGGTGGGCCACGGGATCACCGTCCGCCGCCCCCTGCGCTTCAAGCACACCGCCAGCGCTGGCTTCGGGGAGATCCCCGCCTACCGGGTGGACGGCACCCCCGCGGACTGTGTGGTCCTGGGGGTGCACCTCCTGGGGCGGCCCGACCTCCTGGTCTCGGGGATCAACATCGGAGTAAACCTGGGCCTGGACCTCACCCACTCCGGGACGGTGGCCGCCGCCCTGGAGGGCACCTCTTTGGGCATCCCCTCCCTCGCCTTCAGCCTGGACACCTCGGGGGAGGAGCTGAACTTCGCCCAGGCGGCGGCGTGGGCGGTGCGCATCGCCCGCCGGGTGGCGGCAAGGGGCCTGCCCAAGGGGGTGCTCCTCAACGTGAACTTCCCCCCCGGCACCCCCAAGGGGGTCCTGGCCACCCGGCTTTCCACCCACCGCATCGAGGACCAGGTGGTGGAGCGCCTGGACCCCGAGGGGAGGCCCTACTACTGGATCGCCGGGGCCCCCGCGGGGGAGGAGGAGGAGGGCACCGACCTCTGGGCGGTGCGCCGGGGGTACATCTCCGTCACCCCGGTAAGCCTGGACTTCACCGCGACCGGCCTCCTGGAAGAGGTGCGGCGCTGGCTGGCGGAGCTTTAGAGGAGGCGGACGGGCATCCCCTCCTCCAGGCCCAGGGCTTCCCTGGCGTTTCCCCGGTTCACCCCCACCTCCAGAAGCCCCGCGCTCCCCAGGTAGGCCACCGCCTCCCCCTCCCCCACCTCCCCAAAGGTGCGCCGGATGGGGATGCGCCTCTCCCCCACCCCCACCCACCCCCCCAGGGGGGCCCGGAGCAGGGTGGTGACGGCGTTGCCGAAGCGGTCGAAGGTGAGGATCTCCCCCTCCGGCCCCGGGCCGAGGCGGAGGGGAAGGCGGGCGAGGCCCTCCACGGGCACCTCGGGGCCCAGCCCTTCCGGGGGAAGACCCAGGGCCAGGCGGGCGGCCGCGGGGGCGAAGAGGTCGCGGCCGTGAAAGGTGTGGTGCCCCGGGGTCCAGCCGGGTGGGGGAAGGACGCCCTGGGGGTCGGGGGGAGCCACCCTCTCCAGGAGGAAGGCCCGCCTGGGTGGGTCCAGGAGCCAGGCCAGGGTGAAGAGGCCGTTGTCGGGGCCCACGTAGAAGCGCCTGCCCAAGGCGGCGATGGCCCGCCTGGCCGTCCCCACCCCGGGGTCCACCACCCCCAGGACCACGGCCCCCTCTGGGAGGTAGGGAAGGGCCTGGAAGAGGGCAAAGGCAGCGCGGCGCAGGTCCTGGGGGGGCAGGAGGTGGGCCAGGTCCCGCACCGGCACCCCCGGGGCCCTTTGCCCGAGGACCGCCTTCACCACCCCTGCGTAGGGGTCCTCGAGGCCGAAGTCGGAGAGGAAGAAAACCGGGCGCATCCTCAGAAGAGGCGGAGCCATGCGGGGGGCAGGAGGGCCAGGATCACCCCGGCCACCACCCAGCCCAGGGCCAGCCCCAGCACGCCCCCGGTCCGCTCCCGGGCCCAAAGGAGCCCCGCCCCCAGGAGGAGGAGGAGGGGGGTGGACCCGGGCACCGCCAGGGCGAAGAGGAGGACGGAGAGGTAGGGGGCCAGGTCCCGGTAGCGCTCCCGGAAAACCCAGGGCACCAGGCCGCGGAAGAAGGGCTCCATCAGGGCCAGGCCCAGGAAGACCAGGAGGTGAGGGGGAAGGCCTGCAAACCCCAGAAACTCCCGCACCAGGCCGTAGGCGAGGAGGAGGAGGACCAGAAGGGGGCCCAGCCAAAACCCCTCCACCCAGCCCGCCCACGGGCCCAGGAGAAGGCCCAGGCGCCGCCTCTGCCAGAGGGCCAGGCTGAGGAGCAGGGCCAGGCCGTAGACCAGGAAGAGGCCGGGCAGAACCAGGTCCCGCTGGTAAGGGGTCAGGAAGGCCAGGGCGTTGGCGAAGAGGGCCATTCCCAGGAAGAGGGTGAAGAGCAGGGCGAACAGGAAAGCCCCCACGAGGACCAGGTAGAGGCGGCCCGGACCGGGAAGGGGGTCTTCCACCACCTCCACGGTGCGCAGGGGCTCGATGCGGCTCTCCCCCAGAAGGACGAGGACCAAAAAGACCAGAAGGGCCAAAAGCCAGGGCCAGGCCCAGGCCAGAAAGCGGGCGGGGAGGTTTTCCACCTGGCCCAGCTGGGCCAGGGCCGCCCGGGCCCGGAGGAGGTCTCCCTGGCCCAGGTAGGCCAGGGTCAGGGTGGCGAGGGCCTGGCGCCTTAGCTCCCCGGAGGTCTGGGGGAGGACCCCTTCCAGGAGGGCCACGGCCCCCTGGGGCTCCCCTACCAGGAAAAGGAGGCGTCCCCGCTCCACCTGCTCCTCCAGGGTGGGTCCGAGGAGGTCCAGCCCCCTCCAGGGCTCCCCCAGGGCCAGGTGGAGGCGGGCCAGGAGGAGCCGGGCTTCCGGGGTGGGGGGGAGGCTTTGCGCCAGAAGGAGGGCCTCCTCCAGGCGGCCCAGCTCCTCTAGGGCTAGGGCTTGGAGGAGCCTGGCCTCAGGGCCCAGGGGCAGGGGCAGCCGGAGCGCCTCCTGCGGCTTTCCCTTGCGAAGGAGAAGGCGGGCGCGGAGGAGGGCGCCCTCGGGGTCCTCCCCCAGGCGCTCCAGGTACCTTTCCGCTGGCTCGAGCTCCCCCCGCTCCAGGTGGATGCGGGCCAGGAGGCGGAGGCTGGGGCGATGCTCGGGGTCGCTCACCAGGGCCAGCTCGCAGGTGGCCCGGGCGCTCTCCAACGCCCCCTGGCCGTACAACCGCTGGCAGCGGGCGAAGAAATCCTCGGCCGTCTGGGCAAGCCCCCAAGGGGCCGCGCCCAGGGCCAGGAGAACCGCAAGTCCCCGGATAAGGCCCATGGCTTCCAGTTTACGCCCCCCAGATCCCGGGCCGGAGGGGATCAGCCCTCCAAAAGCACCACCCCTCGGGCCTGCACGTGCTCCGGGGCCAGGCCCTCCGAGGTCTTGAAGGTGAGGCCGATGCGGTCCGGGGGCAGGGCCAGGAGCCGGGAGAGGTTGTCCACCAAGGCCTCCCGGTGGGGGGAGAGCTTGGGCCGGTCCAGGGTGAGGGCCAGGCTCACCTGCACCAGCTTCCCCCCCCGCGCCTCCACCCAGCGCAACGCCTCCCGCAGGAAGGCCTCGCTCCGCACCCCCCGCCAGCGGGGGTCGTGGTCGGGGAAGTGGAGGCCGATGTCCCCGAGGCCAAAGGCGGCCAGCAGGGCGTCGGTGAGGGCGTGGAGGGCGGCGTCCCCATCCGAGTGGGCCACCGCCCCCACGGGGCTTGGGATCCGGAGGCCGCAGAGGTACAGGGGCCTTCCCTCCTCAAGGCGGTGGCTGTCCTCCCCATAGCCCAGGCGCATGGCTATACTCTAGGGCATGCCGAGCTTCGCCGAGGCCCTGGCCCTCATGGAGGCCTGGACGGAAAGCGAGTCCCTGAGGCGGCACATGCGGGCGGTGGCGGTGGCCATGCGGGCCTACGCCCGCCGCTACGGGGCGGACGAGGAGCTTTGGGCGGTGGCCGGGGTGCTCCACGACATGGACTACGAGCAGTACCCCGGGGAGCACCCCTACCGGGGGGTGGAGGCCCTCCGGGGCCTGGGCTACCCCGAGGAGGTCCTGGAGGCCATCCTGGGCCACGCCGCCTACACCGGGGTGCCCCGGAGGACCCTCATGGCCAAGGCCCTCTTCGCGGTGGACGAGCTCACAGGCCTCATCACCGCCGCGGTCTACGTGCGCCCGGACCGTTCCATCCTGGGCCTGGAACTCCCCAGCCTCAAGAAGAAGTTCAAGGACAAGGCCTTCGCCAAGGGGGTGAACCGGGAGGAGATCCGCCAGGGGGCCGCGGAGCTGGGGGTGGACCTGGAGGGGCACATGGCCTTCGTCCTGGAGGCCCTGAAGGGGGAGGCGGACCTCCTGGGCCTCCGGTAGTTGCCCCCGCAGGCCCTTCCCGCTAGGGTAAGGGGGATGGAGCTCCCGAACCTCGCCCCCTACCTCGGCCAGATCACCTTCGGCGGCGTCGCAGGCTACGCCGTGGGCTACGCCCTTAAAAAGGTGGGGCGCCTCCTCGCCATCCTCCTAGGGCTCCTCTTCGTGGCCCTGCAGCTGCTGGCCCAGGCGGGGTACGTCCAGGTGGACTGGACCCGCATCCAGCGGGACGTGGAGCCCTTCCTCCAGCAGCCCGGCCTCCAGGGCCTGTGGGAGAGGCTTCTCGCCACCCTCACCCACAACCTCCCCTTCGGGGCCAGCTTCGTGGGGGGGCTCATCCTAGGCCTCAGGGCCGGATGAGCCTTTGCGGGGTGGCGATCAGGTCCACCCGCCTTTCCGGCGCCACGGGAAGCCTGGGGTAGACCATGAGGGGGTGGGCCAGGGTGGCGAAGGGGGCTTGCACGGAAAGCCAGGCCTGGGGAAAGCCGTACCCCTTCCCCACCCACCCCCCCTCCTCGTCCACGGCCACGGCCCCGATGAGGACCATGTCGATGGGCTGGCCCTTCAGGTCCACCCGCACCCCGTGGCGGTAGGCCTCCCGCACCCGCTTGAGCCGCCTCGGGTCCAGGTCCTTGAGGAGGAGGAACTCTCCTGGCCGGTCAGGGTGGGGGAGGATCAGGGCCTTCCCTGCCTTTAGGGCCTCCTCCCGCAGGGGTTTCAGCACCGCATCCATGCCCGCCAGGATGAGCCTGGCCCTTTGAAACTCCGGGGTGCGGAGGAGGTGCCCCGCCGCCCGCCGGGCCCCCAGGAAGTTGGGGTGGTGGCCGTGGGGGGGCGTAGGGTGGAGGGCCAGGTCAAAGCGGGCCAGGGCGTTCCAGACCTCTTCCCTGAGCTCGCCCAGGGTCATGGGGCTAGGAGGTGGAGGGAAACCCCCGGCAGGAGGCCCTTGGCCTGGCCCTCCAGGGCCTTCTGGTATAGCCTCCGGTCCGCCGTCCAAAGGGGAGCGGCAAGGCCCTCGGCCAGGGCCAGGTAGTGGGCGTCGTAGACCGCCCCCAGCCCCAGCTCGAGGCCCAGCTCCAGGGCCCGGGTGTGGACCCAGGGCTCCTGGAAGTACCGCAACCCTAGGCGCAGGGCTTGGCGCCAAAGGGTCTGGGCTTCCCCCAGGGTCATCTCCCCGGACCGGGCGTAGCGGTAGAGGGCATGGGCCGACTCGTAGAGGGCCAGGCTCGGGAGGGCCAGCTCCAGGCCCTGGGCCTTCCACTCCCGGTACCGCCGGACGACGGGCGCCTTTTCCGAATCCGCCAGGAGGAGGCGCACCAGGACGCTAGCGTCCAGGACCAGGAAGCTCACGGTCACCCTCCTCCCGCATGGCCCCGATCACCTCTTCCGGCGGCGCGAGGGGTCTTCCCAGGCGCTCCCGGATGCCCCGGTTGACGCTCAGGATGAGGCGGAAAGGGTCCTCCCCCTCCCCCTTCAGGCGCTCGTAGGCCTCGGGGGAGAGGATAACCGCCAGGGGCTTGCCCCGCCCCTCCACCAGGATCACCTCCCCCTCGCCCACCCGCCGGAGCACCTCCCCAAAGTGCACCCGGGCCTCGGTGGCGCTGAGCCTGCGCTTTTGATGCATCATTGCATGCATTAGTTTATTCCCGCGGAAGGCCGGGCGCAAGCGTAAGCTGGTAAAGCCTATGGCCTCGAGGCTGAAGTTCGCCCACCTCCACCAGCACACCCAGTTCTCCCTTCTGGACGGGGCGGCCAAGCTCCAGGATCTCCTCAAGTGGGTGAAGGAGGTCTCCCCCGAGAACCCCGCCCTGGCCATCACCGACCACGGCAACCTCTTCGGCGCCGTGGAGTTCTACAAGAAGGCCACGGCCATGGGGGTGAAGCCCATCCTGGGCTACGAGGCCTACGTGGCCGCGGAAAGCCGCTTCGACCGCAAGCGGGGCAAGGGCCTGGACGGGGGGTACTTCCACCTCACCCTCCTGGCCAAGGACTTCCGGGGCTACCAGAACCTGGTGCGCCTGGCCAGCCGGGCCTACCTGGAGGGTTTCTACGAGAAGCCCCGCATCGACCGGGAGATCCTGCGGGAGCACTCGGAGGGGCTTATCGCCCTCTCCGGCTGCCTGGGGGCGGAGATCCCCCAGTTCATCCTGCAGGACCGCCTGGACCTGGCGGAGGCCCGGCTCAACGACTACCTCGCCATCTTCGGCGACCGCTTCTTCATCGAGATCCAGCACCACGGCCTCCCCGAGCAGAAGAAGGTGAACGAGGTCCTGAAGGCGTTCGCCCGCAAGTACGGCCTGGGGATGGTGGCCACCAACGACGGCCACTACGTGCGCAAGGAGGACGCCCGGGCCCACGAGGTGCTCCTGGCCATCCAGTCCAAGAGCACCCTGGACGACCCCGAGCGCTGGCGCTTTCCCTGCGACGAGTTCTACGTGAAGACCCCGGAGGAGATGCGGGCCATGCTCCCGGAGGCGGAGTGGGGGGACGAACCCTTTGACAACACGGTGGAGATCGCCCGCATGTGCCAGGTGGACCTCCCCATCGGGGACAAGATGACCTACCGCATCCCCCGCTTCCCCCTCCCCGAGGGGCGCACCGAGGCCCAGTACCTTAGGGAGCTCACCTTCCTGGGGCTTCTTGCCCGCTACCCCGACCGCATCACCGAGGGGTTCTACCGGGAGGTCTTCCGCAGGCTGGGGAAGCTCCCCCCTCACGGGGACGGGGCCGCCCTGGCCCAGGCCCTGGCCCAGGTGGAGGGGGAGGCTTGGGAGGCCCTCGCCTCGGAGCTTCCCCCCTTGGAGGGGGTGCGGGAGTGGACGGCGGAGGCCACCCTGCACCGGGCCCTTTACGAGCTCGCCGTCATCGAGCGCATGGGCTTTCCCGGCTACTTCCTCATCGTCCAGGACTACATCAACTGGGCCAAGGGGAACGGGATCTCCGTGGGGCCGGGGCGCGGAAGCGCCGCCGGGAGCCTGGTGGCCTACGCCGTGGGCATCACCAACATCGACCCCCTGCGCTTTGGCCTCCTCTTCGAGCGCTTCCTGAACCCGGAGCGGGTCTCCATGCCGGACATCGACACCGACTTCTCCGACCGGGAGCGCGACCGGGTGATCGAGTACGTGCGGAGGCGCTACGGGGAGGACAAGGTGGCCCAGATCGGCACCTTCGGGAGCCTGGCCTCCAAGGCGGCCCTGAAGGACGTGGCCCGGGTGTACGGCATCCCCCACAAAAAGGCGGAGGAGCTGGCCAAGCTCATCCCCGTGCAGTTCGGCAAGCCCAAGCCCCTTTCGGAGGCCATCCAGGCGGTGCCGGAGCTGAAGGCGGAGATGGAGAAAGACCCCAAGGTGCGGGAGGTCCTCGAGGTGGCCATGCGCCTGGAGGGCCTGAACCGCCACGCCTCCGTGCACGCCGCCGGGGTGGTGATCGCCCAGGAACCCCTCACCGACCTGGTGCCCCTCATGCGGGACCAGGAGGGACGGCCCGTGACCCAGTACGAGATGGGGGCGGTGGAGGCCCTGGGGCTTCTGAAGATGGATTTCCTGGGCCTGCGCACCCTCTCCTTCCTGGACGAGGCCAGGAAGATCGTGAGGGAGTCCAAGGGGGTGGAGCTGGACTACGACCGCCTGCCCCTGGACGACCCCAAGACCTTTGAGCTCCTCGCCCGGGGGGAGACCAAGGGGGTCTTCCAGCTGGAGTCCGGGGGGATGACGAGCACGGTGCGGGGGCTTAAGCCGAGGCGCCTGGAGGACATCATCGCCCTGGTCTCCCTCTACCGCCCCGGGCCCATGGAGCACATCCCCACCTACATCCGCCGCCACCACGGCCAGGAGCCCGTGAGCTACGCGGAGTTCCCCCACGCGGAGCGGTACCTGAGGCCCATCCTGGACGAGACCTACGGCATCCCCGTCTACCAGGAGCAGATCATGCAGATCGCCTCCCAGGTGGCGGGGTACTCCCTGGGGGAGGCGGACCTCCTCCGCCGGGCCATGGGCAAGAAGAAGGTGGAGGAGATGCAGAGGCACCGGGAGCGCTTCGTGCGGGGGGCGAAGGAGCGGGGGGTGCCCGAGGAGGAGGCCAACCGGCTTTTTGACATGCTGGAGGCCTTCGCCAACTACGGCTTCAACAAGTGCCTGCCGGGAAGGGCCAGGGTGGTGGACTTCCGCACGGGCAGGCCCGTGTCCGTGGAGGCCATCGCCCGGGGGGAGGCCCGAGGGGTCTGGGTGGCCTCCCTGGACGAAAAGACCCTGCGCCTGGTGCCGAGGCCGGTAGTGGCCGCCTTCGAAAGCGGCCGGGCCATGGTCTACCGCCTGCGCACCGCCACGGGAAGGGTCCTGGAGGCCACCGCCAACCACCCCCTCTACACCCCCGAGGGCTGGCGGGCGCTGGGGGCCTTGGCCCCTGGGGACTTTGTGGCCCTGCCCCGCCACCTGCCCTACACCCCCTCGGCGGGCCTGGAGACCCACGAGCTGGACCTCCTGGGCTTTGCCCTCAGCGAGGGCAACCTCCGCCACCCCTCGGGCTTCTACCTCTACACCGCCTCCGAGGAGGAGCTGGCCGCCATGCGGGAGGCCCTGGCCGCCTTTGCCAACACCCGGGTGCGGGTGGTCTGGCGCCGGGGCATAGCCCACCTCTACGTGGGGCGGCAGGACCGGGGGGCTGCTGCGGAGGCGGTGGCGTTTTTGCGCCGCCACGGCCTCTTGGGCCTTTCCGCCCGGGAAAAGCGCCTGCCCGAGGTGGCCTTCGCCTTGCCCCCCGAGGAGGTGGCCCGTCTCCTGGGGCGCCTTTGGGTGGGGGACGGCGGGGTGGACCCCAAGGGGCGGCTTATCCACTACGCCACCGCCTCGGAGGCCTTGGCCCGGGGGGTGCAGCACCTCCTCCTGCGCCTGGGCCTGCAAAGCCGTTTGGTGGAGAAGCGTTTCCCCTACCCGGGGGGGCGGAAGGGCTACGCCGTGTACCTGCTCGGGGGCCTCGAGGCCGCCCGCCGGTTTGCGGAGACCCTGGGGCCCTACCTCCTGGGCAAGCGGAAGCGGGACCTCCAGGCCCTTCTGGCCTCCTGGGAGGAGGCGGGTCCCAGCACCAAGGACCTGCTCCCCATGGCCTTCTTACCCCTGGTGCGCCAGGCGGTGGCCGAGGCTTCCCAGGGAAAGGAGAGGGCTTTCTTGGAGGCCAGAGGCTTCGCCCAGGGCCTCCTGCGCCCTGGTAGGGGGCGAAGGGGGCTTTCCCGGACCACAGCAGAGCGCCTGGCGGCCCTCACGGGAAGCTTAGCCCTCTTGCGCTTGGCCCAGGCCGAGGTCTACTGGGACCGGGTAGAGGCCATAGAGCCCTTGGGGGTGGAGGAGGTCTTTGACCTCACCGTGGAAGGCACGCACACCTTCGTGGCGGAGGACGTGATCGTGCACAACTCCCACGCCGCCGCCTACAGCCTCCTTTCTTACCAGACCGCTTACGTGAAGGCCCACTACCCGGTGGAGTTCATGGCCGCCCTCCTCACCGTGGAGCGCCACGACTCCGACAAGGTGGCGGAGTACATCCGCGACGCCCGGGCCATGGGCATCCCCGTCCTGCCCCCCGACGTCAACCGCTCGGGCTTCGACTTCAAGGTGGTGGGGGCTCTTTCGCCCGTAGGCGAACACCAGGCTGCTTCGCCTGCAGGCGAACACCGAGAGGAGATCCTCTTCGGCCTCTCCGCGGTGAAGAACGTGGGGGAGGGTGCCGCCTTGGCCATCCTGCAGGAGCGGGAGCGGGGGGGGCCCTTTAGGAGCCTGGGGGACTTCCTCAGGCGCCTGGACGAGCGGGTGGTGAACCGGCGCACCCTGGAGTCCCTGGTCAAGGCGGGGGCCTTCGACGCCTTTGGGGATAGGGCCCGGCTCCTGGCCTCCCTGGACTCCCTCCTCCGGTGGGCCGCGGAAAGCCGCGAGCGGGAGCGGTCCGGCATGATGGGCCTCTTCGCCGAGGTGGGGGAGCCTCCCCTGGGGGAGGCCCCGCCCCTGGACGAGATCACCCGGCTCCGCTACGAGAAGGAGGCCCTGGGCATCTACGTCTCCGGCCACCCCGTGCTGCGCTACCCCGGGCTCCGGGAGGTGGCCAGCTGCACCCTGGAGGAGCTCCCCGACTTCGTCCGGGGCCTTCCCCCCCGCCCCCGGGTGCTCCTCGCTGGGATGGTGGAGGAGGCGGTGCGCAAGCCCACGCGGGGCGGGGGCATGATGGCCCGCTTCACCCTTTCCGACGAGACCGGGGCCCTGGAGGTGGTGGTCTTCGGCCGGGCCTACGAGGGGGTTTCCCCCAAGCTCAAGGAGGACACCCCCCTCCTGGTCCTGGCGGAGGTGGAGCGGGAGGAAGGGGGGCTTAGGGTCATGGCCCAGGCGGCCTGGACCCACGAGGAGGTGGCCGAGGCCCCCAAGGCCCTGGAGGTGGAGGTGGACCACGCCCTCTTGGACGAGCGGGGGATCGCCCTCCTCAAAAGCCTCCTGGACGAGCACCCCGGAACCCTCCCCCTCTACCTGCGGGTCCAGGGGCCCTTCGGGGAGGCCCTCTTCGCCATGCGGGAGGTGCGGGTGGCGGAGGGGGTCCTCGAGGCCTTGGAGGCCGAGGGGCTCCGCGCCTACCCCGTGCCCGACCGGGAGGTCTTCCTCCAGAGGAACGGGGGCAACGGGGGCAAGGAGGAGGCGGTGCCCTTCTGAGGCCATCCCACCCCGGCCCAAGCCGGGGTGGGGGCCCCGGCAAAAGGGGGCCCGAGGCCCCCAATCGGAGAAGGTCAGCGGGGCCCCCAGGCGGCAAGGAAAAGGGCCTGGCATCCGCCAGGCCCCTTGTCTAGCTCGGCTTAGAAGTCCATGTCCCCGCCGCCCGCAGGAGCAGGGGTGGACTCCTTCTTCTCGGGCTTCTCCGCCACCACCGCCTCGGTGGTGAGGATGAGGGAGCCGATGGAGGCGGCGTTCTGCAGGGCGGAGCGGGTCACCTTGGCGGGGTCCACGATGCCCGCCTCCACCATGTCCACGTACTCCCCGGTGGCGGCGTTGAAGCCCAGGCGGGGGTTCTTGGTCTCGGAGAGGATCTTCTGGACCACCACGGAGCCCTCGTAGCCGGCGTTCTCCGCGATCTGGCGGGCAGGCTCCTCCAGGGCGCGGCGCACGATCCGGGCCCCGGTGGCCTCGTCCCCCTCCAGCTTCTTCAGGAGGTCGTCCAGGGCGCCGATGGCCCGCAGGAGGGCCACCCCACCCCCGGGGACGATCCCCTCCTCCACCGCCGCCCGGGTGGCGTTCAGGGCGTCCTCAAAGCGGTGCTTCTTCTCCTTGAGCTCGGTTTCCGTGGCGGCCCCCACCCGGATCACGGCCACGCCCCCCGCCAGCTTGGCCAGGCGCTCCTGGAGCTTTTCCTTGGCGTACTCGCTGTCGGTGGTTTCCAGCTCCTTCTTGATGCCGTTGATCCGGGCCTCGATGTCCTCCTTCTTGCCCTTGCCGCCCACGATGGTGGTCTCGTCCTTGGTGATCTTCACCCGCTCGGCCCGGCCCAGCATGGAGAGGGTGGCGTTCTCCAGCTTGAAGCCGAGCTCCTCGGAGATCACCGTGCCCCCGGTGACCGCGGCGATGTCCTTGAGCATCTCCTTGCGCCGGTCGCCGAAGCCGGGGGCCTTCACCGCGGCCACGTTCAGGGTGCCCCGGAGCTTGTTCACCACCAGGGTGGCCAGGGCCTCCCCCTCCACGTCCTCGGCGATGAGGAGGAGGGGCTTGCCGGTCTGGGCCACCTGCTCCAGCACCGGGAGGAGCTCCCGCACGTTGGAGACCTTCTTCTCCACGATGAGGATGAAGGCGTCCTCGAGGACCGCCTCCATGGCCTCGGGGTTGGTGACGAAGTAGGGGGAGATGTACCCCTTGTCGAACTGGTACCCCTCCACGAACTTCAGCTCGGTCTCCAGGCTCTTGGACTCCTCGACGGTGATGATCCCCTCCTTCCCCACCTTCTCCATGGCGTCGGCGATCAGCTTGCCCACGTCAGGGTCGTTGGCGGAGATGGTGGCCACCTCCTCGATGGCCTTGCGGTCCTCCACGGGGATGGCCAGGGAGCGGATCTTCTCCACCGCCGCCTCCACCGCCTTCTCGATGCCCCGCTTGAGGGCCAGGGGGTTAGCCCCGGCGGCCACGTTTTTCAGGCCCTCCCGCACGATGGCCTGGGCCAGCACGGTGGCGGTGGTGGTGCCGTCACCGGCCACGTCGTTGGTCTTGGAGGCCACCTCCTTGAGGAGCTGGGCCCCGATGTTCTCCAGGTGGTTCTCCAGCTCGATCTCCTTGGCCACCGTCACCCCGTCTTTGGTGATGGAGGGGGAGCCGAACTTCTTCTCCAGGACCACGTTCCGGCCCCGGGGGCCCAGGGTTACCTTCACCGCGTCGGCCACCGCGTTCACACCGCGCTCCAGCGCCCGGCGGGCCGCCTCGTCAAACACCAGGACCTTAGCCATACCTCACCTCCCTTAGCCCAGAACCGCCAGAAGGTCGCGCTCGGAGAGGATCACGTATTCCTCCCCCTCGATCTCGATCTCGGTGCCGCCGTACTTGGCGAAGACCACGATGTCCCCCTCCTTGACCTCGAGGGGCACCTTCTGCCCGTTCTCCAGGATCCGGCCCGTGCCCACCGCGATCACCTTGCCCTTCTGGGGCTTCTCCTTGGCGGTGTCGGGGAGCACGATGCCCCCCTTGGTCTTGGGCTCCTCCTCGATCCGCTTCACCACCACCCGGTCGCCTAGGGGCTTGATCACCGTCTTCACCTCCGCTGCCATAGCCACTCCCTCCTTTGACGCTCAAAGGGTAAGAGTGTCAAACCGAGGGTTATTATTCCCTCCTCCGCCCTTCCTGTCAAGGGGGTTGAGGGGAGGATTGTAGGGCGAGGGGCTCGTGCCCCCGCACCACCCGAAGCTCCAGGCCGTGGGCCAGGAGGAGGCCCCGCAGGGCCAGGGCCCGCTCCAGCCCCGGGGTCTTGCCGAAGGCCCTGCGGCCCCTCTCCCCGGGGTAGAGGAAGTAGCCCTCGGGCAGGAGGAGCAAAACCCCCCGCCGGGCCCGGGCCGCCCCCCGGAGGGCCGCCTGGAGGAAGGCCGCCTCCGCCCCCTGGCTCACCAGGAGGTAGGTGCTTCCCGGGGGGGCCGGGGGCGGGAGGGCGGGCGCGGGGGTGGCCTTTAGGCGGGCCAGGAGGACCAGGGCCCGCTCCAGGTGGGCCCTGCCCCGGCCCAGGGGGAGGACCTCCCCCGCGGAGAGGCCGTAGCGCTCCCCCCGCCTTTCCGCCTGCAGGAGAAGCCAGGCGGCCAGGCTCGCCGCGTGGTCGGGGTAGCTGGGGTGGAGGGCCTGGGTGTCCAGGTGGAGGAAAAGGCTCCCCAGCAAGCTTTTCTCCACCTCCCGCACCAGGGGCTGGCCCCGGCGGAGGCTGGCCTTCCTGGCCAGGAGGCGCAGGGAGTCCCCGGGCCGGTAGGGGCGGAGGCCTTTGGCCTCGAGGGGGTCCGGGAGGCCGAAGGGGGTGGGCCTGCCCTCCAGGAAGAAGCTGGGGGCGGGGTGGAAGGGGGGCAGGGCCCTGAGGGCGGGGTAGACCAGGACCCGCCCCGGCTCCAGGAGGAGCCGCCTCTCCCCTAGGCCCAAGGGGCCCTGGAGGCGGAGGCCCAGGCGCACCGGGTGCTCCCCCCGCCTGCGGTAGCGGCAGGGCAGGGGGAGGCGAAGCCGGGTCCTCCCCCAGGCCACCCCGGAAACGCTCCGGGGCTCGAGGCCCAGGGGGGCCGAGGGCAGGCTTTCCAGCCGGAAGAGGACGGGCAAGGGGCAAACGAGCTCCACCTCCGCCCCCCCCTCGCCCCCCTGGCCGGGGAAGCCCGGGGGAAGCCCCCGCAGCTCCGCCCGGGCCCGGGCCAGCCAGGGGGCCCGGTACAGGGCCAGGAGGAGGGCAAGCCCCAGGAGGGCCAGGAGGCTTCCCATTAGGCCCACTCCACCGGGGCGGGGACCGCCTGGAGGGCCTGCGCCAAG
Source organism: Thermus thermamylovorans (assembly GCF_004307015.1). NCBI lineage: Bacteria > Thermotogati > Deinococcota > Deinococci > Thermales > Thermaceae > Thermus > Thermus thermamylovorans. Next base: position 19,778 of record NZ_SIJL01000007.1, on the reverse strand, counting down.
AGCCCTTGCGGGCTCGCCCCGGAAAGCTCCGCCTCCAGGCGGAGGAGGAGGCGGTGGGGGATGGCCGCCCGGAAAGCCCGCTGGAGATCCTCGGGGACGGCGAAGGGGCGGCCCTCCAGAAAGGCCAGGGCCTGGGCCAGGCGCTCCACCTGCAAAAGGGCCCTGGGGGAGGGGCCAAGCCGCACCTCCTCCCGGCCCCGGAGCCAGGCGGAGAGGGCGAGGAGGTAGTCCAGAAGCTCCTCGGCGACCCGAACCCGCCGCACCTCCCCCCGCAGGGCCAAAACCTCCTCCGGCCCGGTGACCGCCTCCAGGCCCAAAAGGGGGTCCCGCTCCCTCAGGGCCTGGAGAAGGGCCTTCTCGTCGGGGTAGCCCAGGGCGAGCCGGGCGGCGAAGCGGTCCTTTTGGGCCACGGGGAGGGGGTAGGTGCCCTCCTCCTCCACCGGGTTCTGGGTGGCCAGGACGAAGAAGGGCTCGGGCAGGGGGTGGCTCCTCCCCTCCAGGGTCACCTGCCCCTCCCCCATGGCCTCGAGGAGGGCGGACTGGGTCCTGGGGGTGGCCCGGTTCAGCTCGTCCACCAGCAGGACCTGGGCGAAGAGGGGGCCCTTCTGCCACACCAGGCTCCCCTCCCGGTAGAGGTAGACCCCGGTGAGGTCCTGGGGCAGGAGGTCGGGGGTCATCTGGATGCGGCGGAAGGAGAGGCCCAGGACCCGGGCCAGGGCCTTGGCGAAGGTGGTCTTGCCCGTGCCGGGCACGTCCTCCAGGAGGAGGTGGCCCCCGGAGAGCAGGGTGGCCAGGGCAAGCCTCAAGGTCTCCTCCCGCAGGAGGACCCACCCCTCTAGGGCCTTGCGGACGCGTTCGTAGAGCATAACCTAAGGATAGCCTCCAAAAAAGTTTCCGCCTCCTCCGCCGCCTCCTCCCCCGCCCTCCCCCCGTAGCGCACGGGCAGGTAGAGCCGGGTGAGGCTGGAAAGGGCCCCCTCCACCTCGGGGAAGCGGGCGGCCACCCGGGCCTGGTAGGCCAGAGGCCCCTCCCAAGCCCGCCGGGGAAGCCCCCAGGCCCTCAGGGCCAGGAGGGCCCGCAGGTAGGCCCGGCGCACCCGGTCCTCGGGGAGGGCCTCCCGCCGGGACCTGCCCCGCCCGCCCCCCCGGCCCCCCCTGGCCTCCTCCCCGTCCCCCCGGGGTTGCCGCCAGAGGAAAAGGGCCAGGGCCAGAAGGAGGGCCAGGGTGAGGAGGGCGCCAAAGCCCGCCAGGGCCACCCCCACCTCTCCCCGGGCCCGGGGCTCCGGGACCGTCCGGTTCCCTTCCCCCAGGGCCTCCGGCCCAGGGACGGCGGGGTGAGGGACCCCCGCCCCCCCGGCCCCCCCACCCCCCAGGGTGCCCAGGTAGAGGAGGAGGAGGGAGGCGGCCAGGAGGGCCAGGAGGACGGGGAGGAGGTGGAAGCCCCGGAAGGGGAGGGCCCTCCCCCGGCCGAGGAGGGGCAGGAGGGCCAGGAGCAGGAGGAGGAGGGCCAGGGGCAGGGCCCCCTCCAGGGCCCACAGGAGCCAGAGGGCCCAGGGGGCCAGGCCCCCCCCACCCCCCGCGTGGGGGGCAGGACCCCCTCCACCCGGGGCCCCGGAGGGGGATCCGGGGAGAGGGGCCGGAATCCCTTCCCCCGGCCCCGGGGGAACGGAGGGCCAGGGGAGGGGATAGGGGGCGAGAAGGAACAGGGCAAGGGCGGAGAAAAAGGGGACGAGCAGGCCGGGCAGGCCAAGCCGGAAAGCCTCCCCCCGCGCCCGGGCCCGCCCCAGGGCCCCCTCCAGGAGGTTCGCCCCGTGGAGGAGGCCGAGAAGGAAAAGCCCCGGGGGGCCGAGGAGGAGGGCCGGGGGGAGGAGGAAGAGGCTCGCCAGGGGCCTCTCCCGCAGGGCCAGGAAGAGGCCCAAGAGGAGGAGGAGCCCCGAGGTGAGGGCCCACTCCGGAAGCCACAGGGGAAAGGGGGCTTCCCCGGCGTGGAGGAGCCCCGGCAGGAAGGCCAGCCAGAGGAAGCCCCCAGGGTAGAGGCGCCCGCCCAGGAGGAGGAGCCCCCCGCCCAGGGCCAGGGGAGGCCAGCCCTGGGGGAAGGCCAGAAGGAGGAGGACCAGGGCCAGGAGGGGGGCCACCTCACCCTCCCCGCTGGCGCCGGGCCTCGTAGAGGAGGAGGGCGGCGCTCACCGCCACGTTCAGGCTGTCCGCCACCCCCCGCATGGGGATGCGCACCCGGGCCTGGGCCCGCCCGAGCCAGGCCTCGGGAAGGCCCTGGTCCTCGGCCCCCAGGAGGAAGGCCACCCCCCCTCGGTAGTCCCCCTCCCAGTAGAGCCTCTCCCCCCTGGGGGTGGCGGCCACCAGGGGGAGGCCCGCCCCCTCCAGGAAGCGGGCCGCCTCCCCCTCGGGAACGGGGTAGACGGGCAGGGCGAAGGCCGCCCCCGTGGAGTTGCGGACCGCCTGGGGGCTGTAGAGGTCCACCCCTTCCGCCACCAGGACCAGGTCGGCCCCCGCCCCGTCCGCAGCGCGCAGGATGGCCCCCAGGTTGCCGGGCTTCTCCAGGCCCAGCAGGACCAGGACCAAGGGGGCCTGGGGGAGGCGCACCTCGGCCAGGCGCCTTTGCGGGATGCGGAAAACCCCCATGACGGGGGGCGGGTTCTCGCGCACGGAAACCCGTTCCATGGCCTCCTGGGAGAGCTCCAGGAGGGGGGCCTCCCCCGCCAGCAGGCGGTCCTCCGGGGTGGCCCTGGGCCCCAGGAGGAGGGCTTCCAGGTGGAGGCCCGCCCCCAGGGCCCGCGCCACCTCCCGCCTTCCCTCCACCAGGAAGAGCCCGGTCCTCTCCCGCTCCCGCCGCTCCTTGAGGGCGGCCAGGGCCTTCACCTTGGGGTTAGCGGGGCTTTGGATCCGCATGGAGGCGCAGGGCGAAGCGGGCGACGCGGGGGCCTGCGAGGTCCAAGGAGACGCCCTCCACCTGGGGGAGCTCCTCCAGAAGGCGGGAAAGCCGCAGGGCGATCTCCCGGTAGGGGGCGGGGTCCGCCTTTCCCTCCAGGGGGCGGAAGAGCTCCCGGGCATCCCCCTCCGTGAGGGGGGAAAGCCTCTTCCCGAGGACTTGGTTCCCCAAGGGGGTGGGAAGGAGGAGGGTGAGGACGGGGCCGAAGAGGGGGTGGGGCTCGGCGCTGAGCCGGAGGGCGAGCCCCTCCCCGTCCCCGAGGGGGAGGCCGAAGGCCTGGAGGAGGGAACGGGCTTCCTCCTCCGTGAGGGCCTTCTTTCCCTCCACAAGCCGCCTGGCCTGCTCCAGGCGCAGGTCCTGAAAGTCGGGGAAGTGGAGGGGTTCCTCCCTCCAGGCCCGGTAGGCCCAGGCCCGGGCCAGGGCGATGGCCGCGGACTCGGGGAAGCGGAAGAGGGCCGCCTGGCCCAGGAGGCGGGCTCGGGGGCCTGTGGCCCCCATGGAGCAGGCCAGGAAGAGCTTGTCCCCTTCCGCCCTCTCCACCAGGGCCAAGAACTCCTCCTCGCTCATGAAGCCCATGGGGACAAAGAGGAGGAAGAGGCTTCCCGCCTCGCTCCTCCGGGCTTCCTCCAGGGCACGGGCGAAGTCCTCCGCCCTGGCCGTGGAACCCAGGTCCACGTGCTCCACCTCCAGGCCCCCCTCCTTGAGGACCTCCAGGGCCAGGTTGGAAGGCCCGGAGGCGTTGGAGATGAGGCACACCCGGTTGTTCCCGGGCAGGCGGCCCAGGGCGAGGAGGGCGGCGGCGTCGAAGGCCTCCTCCAGGCTGTTGGCCCGCACCACCCCGGCCTGGGCGAAGAGGGCCCGCACCAGGGGGTCGCGGGAGGGGTGCACCGCCAGGATGGGCTTCTTCTTGCCGATGCGGCGGGCCAGGCGGGAGAAGCGCCGGGGGTTGCCGAACCCCTCCAGGTAGAGGAGGATCACCCTCGTGCGCTCGTCCTCCTCCCAGAACTGCAGGAGGTCGTTGGAAGATATGTCCGTCTTAGCCCCCAGGGAGACGAAGGCGGAAACCCCCAGGCCCATGCCCTCGGCGTAGGCCATCACCGCCCGCCCCAGGGTACCCGACTGGCTGGAGAGGGCCAGGGGACCGGGCCTGGGCAGGGGGGCCAGGCCCGCGGCCAGGCGGGCCTCGGGGTGGGTGTGGAAGAGGCCCAGGGAGCCCGGGCCCAGAAGGCGCATGCCCAGGCGCCGGGCCTTGTCGGCGAGCTCCCGGGCCTCCCTTTCCGTGAAGCCCGTGGTGAGCAGGATGGCTCCCCTTAGCCCCCGCCTCCCGCAGGCCTCCAAAGCGTCCAGCACCCGCTCCTTGGGCACGGCGATCACCGCCAGGTCCACGGGGCCGGGGATGCTCTCCACGTTGGGGTAGGCCAGGAGGGGGCCCACCGTCCCCCCTTCCTTGCCGATGGCCTCGTTCACCGGGTAGACGGGTCCCTGGAAGCGGCCGAAGATGAGGTTTTCCAGCACCCGGTAGCCGATGCTCTCCGGGTCGCGGCTCGCCCCCACCACCGCCACCCCCCGGGGGAAGAAGAAGGGGTGCAGGCTGGCCAGGGTGGAGACCTTCTCCCGCCACTCGAAGCGCTCCGCTGCCCTCTCCTCCAGGAGGATCTCGAACTCCACCTCCACCTCCCCCCCGTCCCGGTGGGCCTTCACCTGGAAGCCGCTTTCCGTGAAGACGTTGAGCATCTGGCGGTTTTCCGCCAAAACGAAGGCCTGGAAGCGGCGCACCCCCCGCTTGGCGGCGATGAGGGCCAGCCTTTCCAGAAGGAGGGTCCCCAGGCCCTTGCCCTGGAAGGCGTCCTCCACCAGGAAGGCCACCTCGGCGGCCTCCTCCCCCTTGGCCCGCACGTACTCCCCCGTGGCCACGATCCTCTGGGGCTCCCCGGCGAGGACGATGAGGGTGACCTTCTCCTCCTCGGGTTTGGCGGAGAGGAGGAGCTCCGCCGCCTTCTCCGGGGAGATGGGGGAGAAGAAGCGCATGCGCAAGGAGGCGGGGGAAAGCCTCCCCAGGAACTCCACGAAGAGGGGGAGGTCCTTGGGGGTGGCCCGGCGCAGGAGGGCGGTGCGCCCGTCCTTGAGGAGGACGGGGCCCTCCTCCAGGCCGTACTGGGGGGTGGGCGGGGGCACATAGCCCATGCCCTTAGCCTACCCCCAGGCCTCCCCTTCTTGGGTAGCATAGATCCATGCTCCGCCTGGACACCCGCTTCCTCAAAGGCTTCCCCAAGGCCCTGAAGGTCTACGAAAAAGACCTTCTGGAAGCCCGGGAGCGCCTCTTGGCCAAGAACAAAGCCCCGGGGGCCATGCTGGGCTGGATGGGCCTCCCCGAGGACACGGAGACCCTCCGGGAGATCCGCCGCTACCGCGAGGCCCACCCTTGGGTGGAGGACTATGTCCTCCTGGGGATCGGGGGAAGCGCCTTAGGCCCCAAGGCCCTGGAGGCCGCCTTCAACGAAAGCGGCGTGCGCTTCCACTATGTGGACCACGTGGAGCCCGAACCCGTCCGGAAGCTCCTCCGCACCCTGGACCCCCGGAAGACCCTGGTGAACGCCATCTCCAAGTCCGGGGCCACCGCGGAGACCCTGGCCGCCCTCCTGATCTTTCTCAACTGGCTTCAGAAGAGCCTGGGGGAGGGGTGGCGGCGGCACCTGGTCCTCACCACCGACCCCCAGCGGGGAGCCCTCCGGGCCCTGGCGGAGCGGGAGGGGCTCAGGACCTTCGCCATCCCCGAGAACGTGGGGGGGCGCTACTCGGTGCTCTCCCCCGTGGGGCTCCTGCCCCTGGCCTTCGCCGGGGCGGACCTGGAAGCCCTCCTCATGGGGGCGAGGAAGGCCAACGAGCTGGCCCTGGCTCCCTTAGAGCAAAGCCTTCCCCTACAAACGGCCCTCCTCCAGCACCTCCACCGCCACCTGCCCGTGACCGTCTTCATGGTCTACTCGGAACGGCTCAAACACCTCCCCTCCTGGTTCGTCCAGCTCCACGACGAGTCCTTGGGGAAGCAGGACCGGGAGGGCAACCGCGTGGGCACCACCGCCGTCCCCGCCCTGGGCCCCGCCGACCAGCACGCCCAGGTGCAGCTCTTCCGGGAAGGCCCCCTGGACAAGCTCATCGTTCTGGTGGTGCCGGAAAGGGCCGCGGAGGACCTACCCTTGCCGGAGGTGGCGGGGTTGGAGGCGGAGGCGGGCTACCTCTTCGGCAAGGGCCTCTTCGCGCTCCTCAAGGCCGAGGCCGAGGCCACCTACCGGGCCCTGGCCGAGGCCGGGCAGCGGGTCTATACCCTTTACCTTTCGGAGGTTTCCCCCTACGCGGTGGGCTGGCTGTTGCAGCACCTCATGTGGCAGACCGCCTTCCTGGGGGAGCTTTGGGGGGTGAACGCCTTCGACCAGCCCGGGGTGGAGCTGGGCAAACGCCTCACCTTCGCCCTCCTGGGACGGCCGGGGTACGGGGAGGAGGGGTAGTTGGAAGCTGGGAAATCCTGCCCGTGATACCCTGGACACGAGGAGGCCCGGATGGACCGCCTGAGTTACATAGGTATAGAGCCAAAAAAGAGGGTGTTCTGGGACGCGGCATCCCCCGTCTTGGTGGAGCACACCTTGAGCCGGGGGGAGGGCTTCCTGGCTCACAAGGGGCCCCTGGTGGTGGACACCACCCCCTACACCGGAAGAAGCCCCCGGGATAAGTTCGTGGTGCGGGAGCCCGAGGTGGAGGAGGAGATCTGGTGGGGGGAGGTGAACCAACCCTTCGCCCCTGAGGCCTTCCAGGCCCTCCTCGCCCGGGTGGCCCAGCACCTCTCCGAGCGGGACCTCTACGTGCAGGACCTCTACGCCGGGGCGGACCGGCGGCACCGCCTGGCGGTGCGGGTGGTGACGGAAAGCCCTTGGCACGCCCTGTTCGCCCGCAACATGTTCCTCCTGCCCCGCCGCTTCCCCCTGGACGACGAGGTGGAGCGCTTCGTCCCTGGCTTCACCGTGGTCCACGCTCCCCACTTCCTGGCGGACCCCGAGCGGGACGGCACCAAAAGCGAGGTCTTCGTGGGCATCAGCTTTGCCCGGAGGCTGGTGCTCATCGTGGGCACCAAGTACGCCGGGGAGATCAAGAAGAGCATCTTCACGGTGATGAACTACCTCATGCCCAAAAGGGGGGTCTTCCCCATGCACGCCTCGGCCAACGTGGGCCAGGAGGGGGACGTGGCCCTCTTCTTCGGCCTCTCGGGCACGGGCAAGACCACCCTTTCCACCGACCCTCAGCGCCCCCTGATCGGCGACGACGAGCACGGCTGGAGCGAGGAGGGGGTTTTCAACTTCGAGGGGGGGTGTTACGCCAAGGTCATCCGCCTCTCGGAGGAACACGAGCCCCTCATCTTCCGGGCCTCCAACCAGTTTGAGTCCATTCTGGAGAACGTGGTGGTGAATCCGGAAAGCCGCCGGGTGGAATGGGACGACGACACCAAGACGGAAAACACCCGGGCCTCCTACCCCATCGCCCACCTGGAGAACGTGGTGGACTCGGGGATGGCCGGCCACCCCAGGGCCATCTTCTTCCTCTCCGCCGACGCCTACGGGGTCCTGCCCCCCATCGCCCGCCTCAGCCCGGAGCAGGCCATGTACTACTTCCTCTCCGGCTACACCGCCCGGGTGGCGGGAACGGAGCGGGGGGTCACCGAGCCCAAGGCCACCTTTTCCGCCTGCTTCGGGGCCCCCTTCCTGCCCATGCACCCTGGGGTCTACGCCCGGATGCTGGGGGAGAAGATCCAAAGGCACGCCCCCCGGGTCTACCTGGTGAACACCGGCTGGACCGGGGGGCCCTACGGGGTGGGCCGGCGCTTCCCCCTGCCCCTCACCCGGGCCCTCCTGGGAGCAGCCCTGAGCGGGGCCCTCGAGGGGGTTCCCTACCGCCAGGACCCCGTCTTCGGCTTTGAGGTGCCCCTAGAGGTGCCGGGTGTCCCCCAAGAGCTTCTGAACCCCCGGGAGACCTGGGCCGACCCGGAGGCCTACGATCGCCAGGCCCAGAAGCTAGCCGCGCTCTTTCAAGATAACTTCCAAAAATATGCCGATGGGGTGACGGAGGCCATCCGGCAGGCGGGGCCCAAAGGGGCATAGGATGGGGCAAGTCCCCTCCCGAAAAGAGGGCGGGTCGCCTGCCCCAGGAGACCCCTCGGCCCCTTGCCAAATAGGGCAAGGGGGTATTAGGCTCCTGGGTGAGGAGATGCGAGGGACAAATGTACCTCACCCCCCGGCGAAGCTTTCTGGCAGAATGGTAGGCGCTACCGTCTGGGGGGCGAGTCCGGTATGAACCAAGACCGCTTCAGACGCCTGGCCTGGGGTGTATTCCTCTGGACCGTCCTGGTGGCCCTATGGGGGGCTTTCGTGCGGATCACGGGCTCGGGGGCCGGTTGCGGCTCCCACTGGCCTACCTGCAACGGGGAGGTCATCCCCAGAAGCCCTGAGGTGGAGACCCTCATCGAGTTCACCCACCGGGCCACCTCAGGCCTGGCCTTTCTGGGAGCCCTAGCGCTCCTCATCCTGGCCCTGCGCCTCTTCCCCAAGGGCCACCCCGTGCGCTTCGGCGCCGGGCTTTCCCTGTTCTTCATGGTCACGGAAAGCCTGGTGGGGGCGGCCCTGGTCCTCTTCGGCTGGGTGGCGGACAACATCAGCACCGAACGGGCCGTGGTCCACATGGTCCACCTGGCGAACACCTACTTCCTGCTGGCGGCCTTGCTCCTTACCGCCTGGTGGGCCTCCGGCGGGGCGCCCCTGGCCCTTAAGGGACAAGGGGCGGTGAGCATCGGCCTTCTTCTAGGTCTCCTGGCGCTGGTCTTCCTGGGGATGAGCGGGGCCATCACCGCCCTGGGGGACCTCCTCTTCCCCGTGGCCAGCACCCGGGAGGCTCTGGAACGCTCCCTGACCCCGGGGGAGCACTTCCTGGTGCGCCTCAGGGTCCTCCACCCCCTGATTGCGGTGAGCGTGGGTCTCTACGTGGTCTTCGCCGGCCACCTGGTGGCCCGCCTGCGCCCCTCCCTGTCCACCCAAAGGTTCGCCCACCTCCTCACGGCCCTTTACGGCCTGCAGCTCCTGGTGGGTCTGGCCAACGTCTGGCTGCGGGCCCCCTTCGCCCTCCAGCTCCTGCACCTCTTCCTGGCCTACCTCATCTGGTTCGCCTTCGTCCTGCTGGCCGCCTCGGCCCTGGCCCGGGGTACTCCCCAGGCCGCCCCCTGGGGGGGCGAACCCCTCCCCCAGGGGGTCCACCGGGGCACGGGGGGGGCCACCTGGAAGGACTACCTGGCCCTCACCAAACCCCGGGTGATCAGCCTCCTCCTCCTCACCACCCTCCTAGCCATGGTCATCGCCGCGGGGGGCTGGCCCGGGACCGGCCTTTTCCTGGCGGTGGCCATGGGGGGGTACATGATGGCGGGAGCGGCCAACGCCATCAACATGGTGGTGGACCGGGACATCGACGCCCGCATGCGGCGCACCGCCCGGCGGCCCACGGCCACCCAGAGGATCCCTAGCCGGGACGCCCTCCTCTTCGCCTTGGCCCTGGCCCTTCTGGCCTTCCTCCTCCTCGGGTGGGGGGCCAACCTCCTCGCGGCCACCCTGGCCCTCGCGGGCCTCATCTGGTACGTGCTGGTCTACACCCTCTACCTAAAGCGGCGCACCTGGCAGAACATCGTCATCGGGGGGGCAGCGGGGGCCTTCCCGCCCCTGGTGGGCTGGGCGGCGGTCACTGGGGACCTGAGCCTCTTCGCCTGGTACCTCTTCGCCCTCATCTTCTTCTGGACCCCGGTGCACTTCTGGGCCCTGGCCCTCCTGATCCAGGACGAGTACCGGCAGGCGGGGGTGCCCATGCTGCCCGTGGTCCTGGGGGAGCGGGTCACGGTGATGCAGATCGCCCTCTATGCCCTCCTCACCGCCCTCATCTCCCTGATGCCCCTCCTTCTGGGCGAGCTGGGCCTCGTTTACCTCTCCTTCAGCCTGGCCCTGAACGCCCTCCTCATCCTCAAGAGCCTGGCCCTCTACCGCCAGCCCGAGCGGAGGACGGCGGTTTCCCTGTACAGGTACTCCATGCTGTACCTGGCCCTCCTCTTCGCGGCCATGGCGGTGGACCGGGTGGTATAGGAGGAACGATGAGGCGAATCTTGGCGGCGCTGGTACCCCTAGGCTTCGTCCTGGCCCAGGAGGCCCACCGGGTGGCCATCACCCACCCCTTTTCGGCCACCAACCGGGAGACCAACTTCCTACTCCTGTGGGTGCTCTTCTTCTCCATCCTGGTCTTCGGGGTGGTGGCAGGAGCCCTGGCCTACGTGACCTGGAAGTTCCGGGCCAAACCCGGCCAGACGGGGGAACCCCCCCAGATCCACGGCAACGACCGCCTCGAGGTGGTCTGGACCGTCATTCCCCTGGTCATCGTATTCATCCTCTTCGGCCTGACCGCGAGGAGCCTGATCCTCGTGAACCAGCCCATACCGGGGGCCATGAAGGTGGAGGTGGTGGGCTACCAGTTCTGGTGGGACTTCCACTACCCCGCGCTAGGTCTCAGGAACTCCAACGAGCTCATCCTGCCCGTGGGGGTGCCGGTGACCCTGGAGATCACCTCTAAGGACGTGATCCACTCGTTCTGGGTGCCGGGGCTCACGGGGAAGCGGGACGCCATTCCGGGACAAAAGACCCTTCTACACTTCAAACCCGAGCAGGTGGGCCACTACTACGGCTTCTGCGCCGAGCTCTGCGGGGCCAGCCACGCCCGCATGCTCTTCCGGGTCCTGGTGGTGCCCGAGGAGGAGTTCCAGCGCTTCGTGGCCGAGGCCCGGGACTACACCCCTCCGGTGGCCGACGCCCGCGGGCAGGAGGTCTTCGGCCAGTTCTGCGCCGCCTGCCACGGCATCCAGGGGCAGATGCCCCCGGCGGTCATAGGCCCCGACCTGGGCTTCATGGGCAACCGCCTCACCCTGGGAGCGGCCATTGCGGAGAACACCCCGGAGAACATGAAGGCCTGGATCCGCGACCCGGCCTCCTTCAAGCCGGGGGTGCAGATGCCGGGCTTTCCCCAGCTTTCCGACGAGGACTTGGAGGCTTTGGTGCGTTACCTGGACGGGCTGAGGCTGGAAGGGTTCGACTTCAGCACCCTGCCGAGGTTCTGAAGGAGGCATCGGGATGGCTGTTGCCGCAAAGCCCAAAGCAAACATCTGGGCGGTCCTCTGGGACCTCCTCACCACCGTAGACCACAAGAAGATCGGCATCCTCTATACCGTCACCGCCTTTTTCGCCTTTGCCCTGGCCGGGGTCTTCTCCCTCCTCATCCGGGCCCAGCTGGCAGTGCCCAACAGCGGCCTGCTCACGGGGGAGCAGTACAACCAGATCCTCACCCTGCACGGGGCCACAATGCTCTTCTTCTTCATCATCCAGGCCGGGCTCACCGGCTTCGGCAACTTCGTGGTGCCCCTCATGCTGGGGGCCCGGGACGTGGCCCTGCCCCGCATCAACGCCTTCAGCTACTGGGCCTTCCTGGGGGCTATCATCCTGGCCCTCATGAGCTTCTTCTTCCCCGGGGGGGCCCCCAGCGTGGGCTGGACCTTTTACTACCCCTTCTCCGCCCAGTCGGAAAGCGGCGTCAACTTCTACATGGCGGCCATCCTCCTCCTGGGCTTCTCCAGCCTGTTGGGTAACGCCAACTTCATCGCCACCATTTACAACCTGCGGGCCCAAGGGATGAGCCTTTGGAAGATGCCCATGTACGTGTGGAGCGTCTTCGCCGCCAGCGTCCTCAACCTCTTCAGTCTGGCGGGGCTTACCGCGGCCACCCTCCTCGTCCTCCTGGACCGGAAGATCGGCCTCACCTGGTTCAACCCCGCCATCGGGGGTGACCCCGTCCTCTTCCAGCAGTTCTTCTGGTTCTACTCCCACCCCACGGTTTACGTGATGCTCCTGCCCTACCTGGGCATCCTGGCGGAGGTGGCCTCCACCTTTGCCCGGAAGCCCCTTTTCGGCTACAAGCAGATGGTCTGGGCCCAGATGGGCATCGTGGTCCTGGGCACCATGGTCTGGGCCCACCACATGTTCACCGTGGGCGAGTCCAACGTCTTCCAGATCGCCTTCGCCTTCTTCACCGCCCTCATCGCCGTGCCCACGGGGGTGAAGCTCTTCAACCTCATCGGCACCCTGTGGGGCGGCCACCTGCAGATGAAGACCCCCCTCTACTGGGTGCTGGGTTTCATCTTCAACTTCCTCCTGGGGGGCATCACCGGGGTCATGCTGGCCATGACCCCCCTGACCTACCAGTTCCACGACTCCTACTTCGTGGTGGCCCACTTCCACAACGTCCTCATGGCGGGTTCGGCCTTCGGGGCCTTCGCTGGGCTTTACTACTGGTGGCCCAAGATGACGGGCCGGATGTTCGACGACCGCCTGGGCAAGCTCCACTTCTGGCTCTTCCTGGTGGGCTACCTGGTCACCTTCCTGCCCCAATACGCCCTGGGCTTTTTGGGCATGCCCCGGCGCTACTACACCTACAACGCGGACATCGCTGGCTGGCCCGAGCTGAACCTCATCTCCACCATCGGGGCCTTCATCCTGGGCCTGGGGGGAGTGGTCTGGATCTACACCATGTGGAAGAGCCTGCGCTCCGGCCCCAAGGCCCCCGACAACCCCTGGGGGGGCTATACCCTGGAGTGGCTCACCAGCTCCCCGCCCAGGGCCCACAACTTTGACGTGCAGCTGCCCAAGGAGTTCCCCTCCGAGCGGCCCCTTTACGACTGGTCCAAGCGGGGGGTGGAGCTCAAGCCCGAGGACCCCAGGCACATCCACCTGCCCAACAGCTCCTTCTGGCCCTTCTACTCCGCCGCTACCCTCTTCGCCTTCTTCGTGAGCCTGGCCATCCTCCCCTGGCCCAACGTATGGATGTGGCTCTTCCTGGTCCTCTTCGCCTACGGCCTGATCCGCTGGGCCCTGGAGGACGAATACAGCCATCCCGTAGAGCACCACACGGTCACGGGCAAGTCCAACGCCTGGATGGGGATGGCCTGGTTCATCGTCTCCGAGGTGGGCCTCTTCGCCATCCTCATCGCGGGCTACCTCTACCTCCGGCTCACGGGAGCGGCCGTGCCCCCCGAGGAGCGGCCCGCCCTCTGGCTGGCCATCCTCAACACCTTCTTCCTGGTGAGTTCCTCTTTCACGGTGCACTTTGCCCACCACGACCTCAGGCGGGGCCGCTTCCATCCCTTCCGCTTCGGCCTCCTCATCACCATCATCCTGGGAGCCCTCTTCTTCCTCTTCCAGGCCTACGAGTTCTGGGAGTTCTACCATCACTCCAGCTGGCAGGAAAACCTCTGGACCGCAGCCTTCTTCACCATCGTGGGCCTCCACGGGCTGCACGTGCTCATCGGCGGCTTCGGCCTGGTCTTGGCCTACCTCCAAGCCCTTAGGGGTAAGACCACCCTCCACCACCACGGGACCCTCGAGGCCGCCAGCATGTACTGGCACCTGGTGGACGCGGTCTGGCTCTTCATCGTGGTGCTCTTCTACCTCTGGTAAAGCCTCCGGGGACAAAGCCCTCGCCTCGCAGCGGGGGCTTTGCTACTTCTGGAGGTGGGTATGCGGCTCTTGGTGGTGGACTTCGACTCCTTCTTCCCCCTCCCCCAAGACCCTCACCATCCCCAGGCCCCCCTTTACGCCTGGGCCCAGTTCGAAACCCCCTACTACCTCCTGGAGGCCTGGGAGGAACGGGCCCTGGCCTTCCTCCTCCGGGGGCTTCCCCTGCCCCAGGCCCGGGGGTGGGAGGGGTTCTGGCGGCGCTTCGCCTTCGTTGAAGGGGCGGTGCTCTACTACGCCGACTCCAACGCCCTGGCCTTCCACCCAAGGGTCCGGGAGGGGGTGAGGGAGGTGGTCCTCTTCGACGCCCACCACGACGCGGGCTACCGCCCCTTGGGGGAGGAACCCGCCTGCGACGACTGGATGGTCTTCTACGCCCGCCAGGGAGCAAGGCTCAGGGTCTTCTACCCCCCCTGGCGCGACCCGGCCCTGGAGCCCGAGCCCCAGGTTCCGGTAGAGCGGGTTTTTGATCCCGGGGGGGCGGTGCCGGGCCTGTTCCACCGCGCTTTCCTCTGCCGCAGCGGGGCCTTCGTGCCCCCCTGGGCCGACCCCGCCTTCTTCGCCCTCCTGGAGGAGGCCCCCCTCCCCAAGGTGGCCCTGGAGCCCCTGGCCCCGAGGCCTTTGGACCTGGAGGCCCTCCGGCGCAGGGTACGGGAGGAGGGCTTTGCCCTCCGCTTTCTGGAGCGCCTCAGGGGAGGAGGACGGCCGCTCCCCTAAGCCGCCCCCGGCGCAGGGCCTCCAGGGCCCGGTTGGCCTCCTCGAGGGGAAAGACCTCCACCTCCGCCCGCACGGGCACCTTGGGGGCGATCTCCAGGAAGGCCTTGGCGTCCTCCCGGGTGAGGTTGGCCACGGAGCGCAAGACCCTCTCCTCCCAGAGGAGGCGGTAGGGCATCTCGGGGATGGGGCTCATGTGGATCCCCGCCAGGACCACCACCCCCCCGGGCTCCGTGTCCGCCAGGGCCTTGGGCACCAGGCTCCCCACGGGGGCGAAGACCAAGGCCGCCTCCAGGGGCTCGGGCGGGCTTTCCGTGGAGTCCCCCGCCCAAAAGGCCCCCAGCTCCAGGGCCAAGGCCTTGGCCGCCTCGTCCCCCGGGCGGACAAAGGCATAGACCCGCTTGCCCTCGTGCCGCGCCACCTGCAGGAGGAGGTGGGCCGCGGCCCCGAAACCGTAAAAACCCAGGACCTGCCGGTCTTGGACCATCCGGTAGGCCCGGTAGCCGATGAGGCCCGCGCAAAGCCATGGGGCCAGGGCCTCCGGGGGGAGGTCCTCGGGCAAGGGGTAGGCGTACTCCGCCCGCACCACCAGGTACTCCGCGTACCCCCCGTCCCGGTGGTAACCGGTGAAACGAGCCCCGGGGCAGAGGTTTTCCTGCCCCCGGAGGCAGAACTTGCAGGCCCCGCAAGCCCCGCCGAGCCACCCCACCCCGAGCCTGGTCCCCAAGGCTATCCCCACCACCCCCTCCCCCAGGCCCGCCACCCGGCCCACCGCCTGGTGGCCCAGGACCAGGGGGAGGCGGGGCGGGGGAAGCTCCCCGTCGGCGATGTGCTGGTCCGTGCGGCACACCCCGCAGGCCTCCACCCGGAGGAGCACCTCTCCGGGGCCAGGGGTGGGCGGGGGCAGGTCCGCCGGGAACAGGGGCTCCCCCACCGCCTTAAGCAGCATGGCCCGCATGGCCCTATTTTCCCCTGTTCCCCCTAGAGCGCCGCCAGAGGTACCAGGCCACCCCTCCCACCAGGAGGAAGGGCACGGGAGCCATGACCAAAACCCCCCACCAGGCGGGGCCCAAGTCGGTGAGGTGGGTGTCCGTGTGGTGGGCCAGCGCCCTGCTAAGGCCCACCAAAGAAAAGCTGGCGCACCGCGGCCACATACCTTCCCTCAGGAACCAGGATAGCCACCAGGGCCAGAAGCAGGAGCGGGGGCAGGAGGATAGCGTACACCAGGCCCAGCCGCTCAAAGCGCAGGTGCATGAAATAGGCCACGATCAGGCCGGCCTTCAACAGGGCGAAAACGGTGATGAGAAACCGCCGGAGACCGATGGGCTCCACCTGGAAGTAGTCCAGCAGATAAGATATGGCGCTCAGGACGAAAAGAAGACCCCAAACCGCAAGGTAGACCCCGATGGACTGGTGCTGCTCGCCCCTGGCCATCCCCGAACCGCGCTCCATACCCACCCCCTAAAAGAGGTAGAAAAAGGCGAAGATGAAGACCCAGACCAGGTCGACGAAGTGCCAGTAAAGCCCCGCTACCTCTACCCCCACGTAGCTCCCTGCCCGGTCGTACACCCCCTTCAGGACGCGGACGGCCACCGCCGTCAGGTAGATGACCCCAGCGGTCACGTGCAGGCCGTGGAAACCCGTGAGCATGAAGAAGGAAGCACCGAACTGGGCCGCCCCCATGGGGTTACCCCAGGGGCGGAAGCCCAGATCCTTGATGAGGTGGGTCCACTCATAGGCCTGCATCCCCACGAAGGTGAGGCCCAGAAGAGCGGTGAGGCCAAGGAAGAGAGCGGTGTAGGGTTTGTTGCGGTTGTAGGCGTGGTACACAGCAATGGCCATGGTGCCGCTGGAGCTGATGAGGATCACGGTCATGATGGCGATGAGGAGGAGGGGCACCTCCTGGCCACCGAGGTGCAGGGCGAAGACCTTGCCGGCATCGGGCCAAGGCTCGGTGGCGGAAAGCCGGGCCGCGGCGTAAGCGGCTAGGAAGCAGCCGAAAATAAAGGTGTCGGAGAGAAGGAAGATCCACATCATGGCCTTGGCCCAGACCACCTTGAAGGTGGCGAGGTCGCTGGTCCAGTCCTGGGCCAGGTAGGCCAGGAAACGGGGTAGCCTGAGGGTCCTTTCCTCCATGCTGTCCCTCCCTAGCTACGGAGCAAGAGGCCCAAGAAGAAGAGCCAAACCCCAAGCAGATAGTGCCAGTACCAGGCGCAGGGCCTCAGGGCCCGTCCCTGGCGGGCCAAGGGCCAGGCTAGGGCGAGGACCCCACCCAGCAGGTGCAGGCCGTGCAGACCGGTGATCAGGTAGAAGAAGCCACTGGCAGGGTTCCCTGCAGGGGCGTACCCCAAGTCGAGGAGGAGCCTCCAAGCGAGGAGCTGGCCGAGGAGAAAGCCCACCCCCAAGACCCCGCCGGCTAGGGCCCAGGGCTTGGCCCGGGACCAGGACTCCTGCCGCGCCGCCTTTTCCAGGCTTAGGCTGGCCAGGAGAAGGAGCAGGGTGTTCAGCCAGAGGAGGGGCGGCGTGGGCAGGGCTTGCCAGCCGGGCAGGCCCATGCGCACAAGGTAGGCGCTGGTCAGGGCGGCGAACAGGCTGGTCACCGCGGCCAGGATGACGAGAAGGCCCAGGTGGGGTAGGGGAAAAGCCTCCTGGCCTCCCCCTGCCCCTCCACCCCCCTCCCCACCCCCGGGCCGACGGACCGGAGGCCTAGGCCTCTCCTCTACCCTAGGCACGGCCTTCCCCCCCGCTGCCCCCAGCTACCACCGGCGGGGCGTTCTGCGGGATGAAGTCCTCCTGGGCCCCCGGGGGGCTGTACTCGTAGGCCCAGCGGTAGACCACAGGGGGTGGCTCGTGCCCCCAGTTGCCGTGAGGCGGGGGCGTGGGCGCCTGCCACTCCAAGGTGGCCGCCCGCCAGGGGTTGTCCGGGGCCTTGGTCCCACGGAAGTAGGAGTAGACCAGGTTAAAGGCGAAGAGGAGCTGGGCCAGGCCCACCAAGAGGGCTACGGCGGTGATGAACTCGTTCAAGGCCTGCACCGAGGGCGGGGTAAAGGCCAGGCCCTCAAAGGTGTTGTAGCGCCGAGGCACCCCCAGAAGGCCGATGAAGTGCATGGGGAAGAAAATCAGGTAGGTGCCGACGAAAGTAACCCAGAAGTGGATCTGGCCCAGGGTCTCGTTGAGCATCCGCCCCGTGGCCTTGGGGTACCAGTGGTAGATGCCTCCAAAGATGGCTACGATGGCCGCCACCCCCATGACCATGTGGAAGTGGGCCACCACGAAGTAGGTGTCCTGGAGGGGGAAATCCACGATCACGTTGCCCAGAAAAAGCCCGGTAAGCCCCCCCACCACAAAGGTGTTGATGAAGGCGATGGCGAAGAGCATGGGCACGGTGAGCTGGATCTTGCCCCGCCAAAGGGTGAGGAGCCAGTTGTAGGTCTTGATGGCCGAAGGGATGGCCACGATCAGGGTGGTGGTAGCGAAGAAGAAACCGAAGTAGGGGTTCATACCACTGGTGTACATGTGGTGGGCCCAGACCACGAAGGAAAGGGCCGCGATGGCCACCATGGAGAGGACCATCATGCCGTAGCCGAAGATGGGCTTCCTGGCGTGCACCGAGACCAGCTCAGAGATGAGCCCCATGGCGGGCAGGATGACGATGTAAACCTCGGGGTGCCCGAAGTACCAGAAGAGATGCTGCCATAGGAGAGGGCTACCCCCTTCATGGGGCAGGTGCTGGCCGAACTGGAGGATGGCGGGCATGAAGAAACTGGTCCCCAGGGTGCGGTCCAGGAGGAGCATCACTCCTCCCACGAAGAGGGCGGGAAAGGCCAGAAGGGCCATGATGGAAGCGATGAAGATGCCCCAAATCGCCAAGGGCATGCGCATCAGGGTCATGCCCTTAGTGCGGAGCTGGAGCACGGTGGTCACGTAGTTGAGCCCGCCCATGGTGGCGGCCACGATGAAGACGAGGAGGGAAACCAGCATGAGGATGATCCCCCAGTCGTACCCCGGGGTACCCCGGAGGATGGCCTGGGGCGGGTAGAGGGTCCAGCCTGCCCCTGTGGGCCCTCCGGGAACGAAGAAGGAGGCCAGGAGGATCAGAACCGAAAGCAAGTAGACCCAGTAGGAGAGCATGTTGACGAAGGGATAGGCCATGTCCCTGGCCCCCAGCATCAGGGGGATGAGGAAGTTGCCGAATCCCCCGAGGAGCAGGGCGGTGAGCAGGTAAATGATCATGATCATGCCGTGAAGGGTCATGGCCTGGTAATACCGCTCCGCATCCAGGGTCCCCGGGAAGGCGAGCTCCAGGCGCATGGCCCAGGAGAGGGCCATGCCGATGACCCCCACCAAGAGGGCGGTGACCGTGTACTGGATGGCGATGACCTTGTGGTCCTGGCTGAAGATGTAGCGGGTCCAGAAGCTCCTGGGCTCGGGGCCTACGCGGTGGTCGTGGTAACTGGGAAACTCCATGGCTTCCCCTCCCTAATGGCCTAGGGTCTGGGCCACGCCGGGCTGGGTATGCAGCCAGGCCCGAAACTCCTCTGGGGGAAGAACCAGGACCTGGCCTAGCATGCGGGCGTGGCCGATGCCGCAGAACTCGGCGCAAATTACCTGAAACTCGCCCGCTTCCGTAGGGGTGAACCAGATGCGGGTCACCATCCCGGGAACCGCGTCCATCTTCACCCGGAACTCGGGCACGTAGAAGCTGTGGAGGACGTCGTTGGCCCGCAGAAGGAGCAGTACGGGCTCTCCCAAGGGCAGACGCAGGGGACCGCCGATGACCACGATGTCGTCCCGGGCCGCGGGGTCCTCGAGGTCCAAACCGAAGGGGTTGGCCGGGGAGGCGTTTCTAACCTCCGCCCGCCCCAGCTTCCCATCAGGGCCCGGATAGCGGTAGTTCCAGAGCCACTGCTGGGAGAGGACCTCCACCGTGTGCGCCTCCTTAGGGGGTCGGATGAGGTGGGCGTAGAAGTAAAGACCCGGGGCCAGGAGGACCACGATGCCCAAGGTGGTGATCCAGATGAGCCTGCGCTCCAGGGTGGGCTCCTCGGGGATGTATTCCGCCGGACCCTTGTGGTAGCGGTGGATGCAATAGGCCAGAAACAGGTTCACCGCCGCATAGGCCAGGCCTGTGAGCAGCAAGGAGAGGAGGATAATCTGATCTATGGAGCCCCAGTTGGAGGCCAAAGGGGCAAACCACCAAGGCCGGAGGAGGGCCAGCCCGATAGCGCCCACCACCATAAGGACCAAGGCCGCGACCAACAAGGGCCGTTGCATTTCGCCTCGGTGTCCAGCGTAGCACCGTGGCCCGGCTTTTGCAATAGATCATAGGGACAAAGGTCCCGGTAGCTAAGCGCCTAGGCGTGGAGGTTACCCCACCGGAGAAAGGGGGCACCCGTGGTCCCTTTAGGACCCCCGTTGTGGCGCACGCTACAACAGGGCACTGGGAAGGAAGCAGCTGCGAGCGCTACCCTGAACCTGGACAGACACATG